>JALZLY010000364.1 GCA_030858465.1 Deinococcota bacterium | reverse complement strand
CGAGTCAGCCTCGTTACGACCCCAGCTATGAAAGCGCTGATACGGCGCCAGGGTCACAAACTCCCTGTCGCGGCGGGTTAGACTGAGAAAAACTCAGCACCTGAAAGGAAACGCTAATGAACGCAGTGCAAAGGCTGACACGCACGGATAGGGGCGCAGGGCTCCGGCTGGCAGCCCTCATTATGATCCTGGCCCTCTCCGGCGCCCTAGCGCAGGAGGTCGAGGTCGAGCGGGACGGCCTGCCGGTAGAGGCTTGGACCGTCACCGCCAGCGAGGCCGAAGGGGAAGTCGAAAACGCCGTAGATAGCGACCCGAGCACGGTCTGGACCGCCGCGGGCGACGCCGGCAGCTACATCGAGGTCGACCTGGGTGAAGCCGCCAATGTTACCCGCGTCCACTGGCTGACGGGCGGGGACGCCGATACCTACCCCGCGGACTTCCGCGTCGAGGTCTCCAGCGACGGCGAAGATTGGGAGATCGTCGCCGAAACTGGGGAGGCGGTTTATGAGGTCTTCGAGGGCGTTTTGCAGGTCATCTTTGAGCCCGTCGAAGCGCGGCAGGTGAGGATCAGCCTGGCCGCCGAGCAGCGCGGCCTGAGCTTGAGCGAGCTCTATATCTACGAAGAGGGCCAGCCCGTCACCGTGCGCATCGAGAACTTCGACTACCTTCCCGACGTGCTGGTGGCGGAAGGCACCACCGTCACCTGGATCCAGATCGACGCGGCGCCCCACACCGTCACCGAGGGGCCGCCCGGCAAACCCGCCGAGGAGCGCGTCTTCGACTCGAGCGGCCAGGCCGAGGGTGACTACGAAGAGATGTTCCCCGGCGACACCTACTCGTTTACCTTCGAAGAGGCCGGCGACTACGAGTACCACTGCATCCCCCACCCCTATATGAGGGGCAGGGTGGTGGTGGTGACGTTCTAGTCGGGCACCGGCGGTTTTCAGATATTAGCGACTGTGCCATCCCCCTGCCCCCCTTGATAAGGGGGTGGCGAAGCCGGGGGATCAGCAGGGGATCGGGAGAAAGGAGCGAACACCATGACAGCCAAAACCATGCTAGGGCTCGTGCTACTGCTGCTTCTCGCTTGGCAGGGTGCCGGCGCGCAGACGCTGGAGATGTGGACGAGTTCGGGTGAGGACCGGGCGTACTACCAGGCGATGGCGGAACGGTACCGCGAGGAGATCGATCCGGATTTTGCCTTGACCGTCAACGCCTACGGCTTCCAGGAGATGCCGGACCGGCTTTCGGTCGCCATCCGCACCGGTCAGAATACTCCCGACATCGTCCAGCTCGAGGAAAACTTCCTGGGCATCTACCTGGGTGAGGAGCAGGTGCCCTTCGCGGACCTGAGCGAGCGCGTGCGCGAGGCGGGCTTAGGCGAGACGATCGTCGAGGCGCGCCTCGAGCTCTTCAGCTACGGCGGCGCCGTCTACGGGATTCCGCAGTCGCTCTCGGCGGTCGTCCTCTACTACCGCCACGACCTCTTCGAGGAGCGCGGCGTCGATGCCGAGGACATCGAGACCTGGGACGACTTCGTCGAGGTCGGCCAGCGGCTGACGGGCGACCGTGACGGCGAGTACATGATCGCGCTGGACCCCTCCTACTGGGGCATCCTCATGCGCCAGCGCGGTGTCGATGCCTACGACGCCGAGGGCAACTTGCAGGTAAGCTCGGACATCGCCGTAGACACCCTCGAGTGGCTCGTCGGCCTCGAGGAGCAGGGCCTCGCCACCGAGCCGCCGCGCGGCACCATCTTCGACCCGCCCTTTCTCACCCAGATGCTGGCGGGCGACCAGGTCCTCACCGTCATCGGGGCGGACTGGTTCGGGCTCGACTTCTTGAGGGGCATCACCCCGCAGATGGCGGGGCAGTGGCGCGCCATGCCCCTGCCCCGCTGGCCGGACGACCCCGAGGGCCGCCGCACCAGTTCCTTTTCCGGCCTGGGCCTGCTCATCTTCGGAGACAGCCCGCACACGGACGAGGCCTGGGGCTTTATCGAGTACGTGACCACCTCGACTGAGGCCAACGTCGAACGCTACTTCGGGGCGACCAGCTTCACCGCCTACCGCCCCGCCTGGGAGGACGAGCGCCTTTACCAGCCCGACGACTACTTCGCGGGCCAGTCCTTAGCGGCGCTCTTGCGCGAGGTGGCGGACGAGGTTCCCGTCCAGCACCAGGCGCCCGGCCGGGCCAGGCTGCTGAGCCTCTGGAACGACAGCTACTGGCCCGCGGTCATCGGCGGCAGGCAGGCTCCGGCAGAAGCGCTGGAGGCCCTGGCTCGCGACCTGCAGCGCTGAACAGCGCCCTCACCCCTCCAGGACAGGGTCATGAACACGTGTCAAGCGGAGACCCCTTTCTTAACCTCGCCGACACGGGTCACCTTGGCCGTCCCCTTGCCAACGGGGCAGGGGAGATGAAAGGGCGCCAACCCTCTTGAACGCTTTGCCCAAAGCCATCAGGGCGGGGGCGCGCAGGCGTCCCCCCTACCTCCTCCTGGCGCCCTTTTTTCTGCTCTACCTGGTCTTTTGGCTGGTGCCTTTGGGCTACGGGGCGCTGCTCAGCCTCTACGGCGACGCCATCTCCGGCAGGGGCGACTACCTGGGCCTGGCGCACTACCTCAGCCTGCTGGGTGACGGCCGCTTTCACCGCGCCCTCTTGAATACCGGCCTCTACGCGGGCGGGGTGCTGGTGACGGTGGTCCCGCTGGCGCTCGCCCTGGCGCTCGCCCTGGCCGCCGTCCCCTACCGGCTGCGCGAGGTCTTTCAGTTCATGCTGCTGCTCCCCGGCCTGGTCGCTCCGGCGGTCTTGGCGATTCTCTTCTTGCTGGTCTTCAGCGGCCCCTACGGGCTTCTCAACACCGTGCTGCTGGCGCCCTTCGGCTCGCCCGACCTGGACTGGCTCCGGGACCCGCTGCTGATCAGGGTGGGGCTCGTCATTCAGGCGCTGTGGCGCTGGACCGGGCTCATCGCCTTCTTTCTGGCGGCCGGGCTCGGCAGCCTGCCCAGGCGCTACTACGACGTAGCCGAGTTGGAGGGCTCGAGCGGCCTCCAGACGCTGCGCTACGTCACCCTGCCGCTCCTCCGCCCCATCCTCGCCTTCGTGGGGCTGGTGCTCGTCTTCGACGCCTTTGTGCTCTTCAGCGGCGCCTATGTCCTGCTGGGCGGCTCCGGCGGGCCGCAGGACGCGGGCCTGCTCCTGGTCACCTACATCTACCTGACCGCCTTCTCGTTCGGTGACTTCTCCTACGCCGCCGCCATGAGCTACGCGCTCATCCCCCTCCTGGCCCTCTTCGTCTTTCTCTTCATGCGCTATAAGAGCAGCCCGCTGATGCGTGGTTCCTAGCGTGGCAAGGCTGCACTACCCCCGCTTCCGGCGGCGTCACGGGCGCGAGATTGCCGCCACGCTGGCCCTGCTCGTGGCGAGCGGCTTTCTGGCCTTTCCGGTGGTGTGGATGGCGCTGGCCGGCTTCAAGACGAACCCGGAAATCTACCAGCCCCTCCGCCTCCTGCCGACAAGCTTCGACCTCTCTTACTACCGGCAGCTCCTGGGGGGCGAGTGGATTCCCTACTACCGGCAGTACGGCAACGCTCTCGTCATCGCGGGTGGCCAGACGGTGCTGGTGCTGGGCCTGGCGAGCGCCGCGGCCTTTGTCTTCGCGGGCTACCGCTTTCCCCTCAGGTCCCTGCTCTACGCGCTGGCCCTCACCGTCATCCTGGTCCCCCAGCAGGCCCTGGTGGTGCCCCTCTTCGAGTGGCTCATCC
>JALZLY010000363.1 GCA_030858465.1 Deinococcota bacterium | reverse complement strand
TCTACGCGGACGAAAACTTTCCCTTGCCGGTGGTCGAGGCCTTGCGCGGGTTCGGGCACGACGTTCTCACCGTCCTCGAGGCAGGAAAGGCAGAGCAGGCCGTCAGCGACGAGGAGGTGCTGGCTTTTGCGACAAGCCGGGAGCGCGCCGTTCTCACCCTCAACCGCAAGCATTTCATCCGGCTGCACCGCGAACACCCTGACCACGCAGGGGTGATCGTCTGCACCTTCGACCCTGATTCCGTCGGCCAAGCCGAGCGCATTCATGCCGCGGTTGACGCGCAAGGCGACGTGTTGGGGCAAATCCTGCGCGTGAACCGCCCCGCCTGACACACGTAGCGACGATCAACCAGGCGTTCTTAACCGACTTTGACTTCCACCGCCCTTCTATACCCCGCCTGAAACGATGCGCCGTCAAGCGCGCTCCCGGTGGGCGTCAGACAATCCAGGCCCTCAACCCCTCGAGCGCCTCCTCGAGCCCCGCCAGCGGCTCGAGTCCGAGCGCTGCCATGCCCGCCTTGGCGTGCGCCGAGGACGGCACCGCCAAACAGCGCATGCCCGCCGCCAAGGCCGCCGCGGCGCCGGTGGGGCTGTCCTCGAGCACGACGCAGGCAGCCGGCACTACGCCGAGCCCCTGCGCGGCCTGGAGGTAGAGGTCGGGCGCGGGCTTGGCCCGGACGCCTTCACCCGCGGCGTAGCGCCTGGGCAACGAGGCCGCCCAGGGGTGAGGCGCCAGCGTCGCCTCGACGACGTGACGCGGCGAGTTCGAGACGACCGCGCGCCTGAGCTTTCGCGCTGCGGCCCAAGCGACCAACTCACCGGCGCCGGGCGCCTCGAGCGCTTCGGGCAGCAGGGCGAGAACGCGGTCGTTCAGCGCCCTCTCCAAGTCCTGGACATTGATGGGGAGGCCGTAGGTCTCGCGCAAGACCCGCGCGATGGCGGGAACCTCCTTGCCCTCGAAGGTCGCCTGCCGGGCGGGCTCGAGCGTCACCCCGAAGGCGGCGGCGAGCTCGCGCTCCGCGCGCCGCCACAGCCCTTCGCTGTCGACCAGGGTGCCGTCCATGTCGAAGAGGACGGCCTCGAGCGGGGGTGGTCCGGGCGTCATCCCATCTCCCCGCGCGGGTCGAGCACGTCGCGAAACCACTCCCCGAGCAGGTTCATGCCGAGCGCGGTAATGGCGATGGCGAGGCCCGGGTAGACGGCCATCCACGGGTGGACTTGGAGAAAGCGCCGGCCGAGCGCGAGCATGTTGCCCCAGCTCGGCACCTCGGGGGGCACGCTGAGGCCCAGGAAGCTGAGCCCCGACTCGTAGAAGATCATGGCCGACATCTCGAAGGTCGCCAGAATCACCAGGGGCCCGGCAAAGGCGGGCAGGAGGTGGCGGAAGATGATGCGCCCCGGCGAGGCGCCGAGGCTGAGGGCCGCCAGGGCGAAGTCCGTTCTCTTGAGGCGCAAGACCTCGCCGCGCGCGAAGCGGACGAAGAGGGGCGCGCCGGTCACGCCGAAGAGCAGGACGACGTTGCCGAGATTCCGGCCCATGACGGTGGCGACGGTGATGACGACGACGAGGTAGGGCACCGACAGCAGCAAGTTGGTGAGGCCCATGACGAGGCTGTCCAGGCGGCCGCCGAAGTAGCCCGCGAGGACCCCGGCGGTGACGCCCAGGCTGGCCGCTACGAGCACCCCAAAAAAGCCCACGCTCAAGGACACGCGCGCGCCGTAGACGATGCGGCTCAGGATATCCTGGCCGAGTTGGTCGGTGCCGAGAGGGTGCTCCCGGCTGCCGCCCTGGTGCCAGGCGGGAGGAAGGCGCGCGCTCATGAGATCGCCGTCGGCGGGGCCGTGCGGCGCCACGAAGGGCGCGAACACGGCGCTGAGGGCGACGGCGAGGACGATGGCGCCGCCGACGACGCCCTGCGTGTGGCGGCGCCAGGAGAGCCGCCGCACGCGGCGGCGCGGCGAGGCCGTGCGGAAGCGAGGCAAGGAGACGCCCACCGTCTAGCCCATGCGGACGCGCGGGTCGATGGCGGCGTAGAGCGCGTCGCTGAGGAGCTGTGCCATGATGGCGAAGAGGGCGAAGAAGATGGTGATGGCCTGGACCAGCGGAAAGTCGCCGTCGCGAATGGCGCCCTCGAGCAGGCTGCCCAGGCCGGGCCAGGCGAAGATCACCTCGATATAGACCGAGCCGCCCAAGAGATAGGTGAACTGCACGCCGAGGACGCTGATCAAGGGAATCGCCGCGTTGGGGATGACGTGTTTGAAGGAGACGCGCTGGCGCCGCATCCCCTTGGCGCGGGCGGTGCGCACGTAGTCCTCGCTGCGCACTTCGAGGACGCTGGCGCGAGTCAGGCGCACGACCTGGCCGATGAGCGCGAAGCCGAGCGCCAAGGCCGGCAGGACGAGCGAATGGAGGCCGCTCCGGCCAAAGGAGGGAAAGAGGCCCAGGTTCACCGCGAAGACGAGGATGAGCAGCATGGCCAGCCAGAAGTTGGGGACCGTCTGCCCGGCCAGCCCCACGGCGCGCGCAAAGGTGTCCAGGGAACTGCCGGGCGCCATGCCGCCCAGCAGGCCGAGCGGCACCCCGACGACGACGGCCAGGAAGAGGGCGGCGAGGGCGAGCTCGAGCGTGGCGGGCAGGCGCCGCCAGATGAGGCTCAGGTTGTCCTCTCCCAGCCGCAGCGAGCGGCCGAGGTCGCCCCGGGCGACGCCCCCCAGGTAGCGCGCGAGCTGTTCAAAGAGCGGCCGGTCGAGACCCGTCGCGGTCCGAAACGCCGCGCGCTGCTCGGGCGTGGCCTCGCGGGCGAGCATGAGCGCGCTGGGGTCGCCGGTCAGGCGCACCATGAAAAAGACCAGGACGACCGCCCCCACCGCGAAGAGGAGGGCCTGCGCGAGACGTCTCAGGATAAAACCGGCCATGGCGACCCAGTCTACCCCAGGCCCCTAGCCGAGTCCCTAGTCCTCGACGCTCACGCCCTTTAAGAAGTACTCCTCGGCGGGGCGCGGCGCGTAGCCCTGAACGCGCTCCCGCACCGCCTCGAAGATGTTGGGCTGGTAGAGGTAGATGAAGGGCGGGTCCTCGTACATCACGCGCTGGAGTTCGCGGTAGAGCTCGGCGCGCGCTTCAGCGTCCACCGTGCGGGCGATTTGAAAGGTCAGCTCGGTAAGCCGCTCGTCCTCCCAGGTGTTGTAGAAGCTGTCGGGCAAGAGCGCGCCCAGGAGGCGCGGCAGGGCCTCGCCCACGTCCGACGACCAGGAATCGACGTACATCGGGCCGACCGCGCCGTAGCGCGGCTCGCTCCAGAAGGCGTTGGTGGTCCTGAACTCGACGCTCACCTCGACGCCTACCTGCGCCAGGCTGCGCTGAATGGCCAGACAGACCTCGTTGATGTTGACGTAGCCATCGGCGGGGCAGCCCATGCCTATGGCAAAGCCCTCGGGGTAACCCGCCTCGGCGAGAAGTGCGCGGGCGCGCTCCAAGTCATGGGGGTAGGGCTCGAGCGCCGGCTCGTAGCCCAAGTTCGACGGCACCACCAGGCCCGTCACCAGGCTGGCCTCGCCGCTGAAGATGGCCCGGATGATGCCGCCTCGGTCGACGGCGTGGTTGAGCGCCAGGCGCACCCGCCGGTCCTCCAAAGGCGTGCCGGCGCCGCTGCCGGTGTTCTTGAAGCCCACGTAGTAGACGCGGTCGTTGGGATAGGTCACCACCTCCACGCCGGGGCGGCCCGCCAAGAGGCCCGCCTCGTCGGCGGTGAGCCGGTTGGCAATATCGATCTCACCCGTCTGGATGGCGGCGAGGCGGGTCGAGGCGTCGGGGATCACCCGGTAGGTGAGCCGCGCGACCCTGGGCAAACCGTCCTGCCAGTAGTCGGGGTTGGCCTCCATCGCCACGCGGTCGCCGGAGAGGCGCTGCACCAGGCGAAAGGGGCCGGTGCCGACCGGCGCGGCGGCAAAGGCGTCGATGCCCACCTCGCGGATGTAGTCGGGCGGGACCATCGCCCAGTTCGAGGCGAGGCGGCGCAAGAAGAGCGGGTCCGGCTCAGCCGTCGTCATCGTCACCGTCAGCTCGTCTACCGCCTCGACGGCGACGACCTCCTCGTAGACGCGGGCGTAGTCGTTGCTGGGCTCTCTGCCCGTCTCCCAGGTGGCGACGACCGACTCGGCCGTGAAGGGTTCACCGTTATGGAAGACGACGCCGGGCCGCAGGCGGAAGGTGTAGGTGCGGTCGTCCTCGGAGATGTCCCAGCTCTCGGCCAGGGCGGCGACGATCTCGCCCTCGTCGTCGACGAACACCAGCGAGTCGTAGAGCGACCAGGCGGTGTTGGCGGCGGTGCGATCGGCGGCGCGGGGCAAGAAGAGCGAGGTGGGGTCGCTCGACAGCGACACCACGAGCTCACCCTGGGGGGGCTGGCTCTGGGCGGTGGCCTGGGCGGTGGCCCAGACCAGGGTGGCAAAGAGCGCGAGCATCAGCAAGCTTGGTTTGGGTCGGGTCATACCTTTCCTCCACGAAATCCTCCACGAAAGGGCTAGGGGCTGAGGGTGGTGCACTGGCGCGGGCTCAGGGATGGTACAGGTCTTTGTACCAGCACATCATGCGACTGTCATGAGCTTGTCAGGGCCCTCATTATCGATCAGGAGCATCAGAAGAGTGGATCATCAGAAGAGAGGTCGCGCGGGATAGGGCGTCAGCGGAAGGCCGAGGAGCCCCGCCAGGGTCGGCGCGACCGCGAGCGGCCCGGCCGAGGCGAGGCTGCCCTCCGGCACCCCCGGCCCGGCGAAGACGGCGAAGCGGTCATCGCCGGGGTGGCCCGGCCGAAAGCCGTGGCTCGAGAGGTAGCGGGGCGGACCCGCCGGGCGCGGCTTCGCGCCGTCCTCGCCCCGCCAGGGCTCGAAGCTCGAGCCGTCCGGCGCCACGAAGGCGACGACCGTCCCGCGCACCTCGGGCGGCAGGTGGTCGCCGGGGAGGCGCGCCGCCCCGTGCGCCGCCAGCCGCGCGGTGATGCGCTCCAGGTCAGCTCGGTTCTCGGGCGCGACGTGCAGGAACGCCCCCTCGCACTGGTGCCTTGCGCCCGGGACGATCACGTCGGGATGGAGAGCCTGGGTCACGGGCGCGTGCCCGTGGTCACTCATGACGGCCAGCGTGACCTCGCCCAGGCGCCCGGCGCGGCGCAGCCGCTCGAGCAGACTGCCGATGAGTGCGTCGGCGTAACTGATGGCCCAGTGCGCGAAGAGGCTCCCGTAGCCGCTCCGGTGCTGGACGGTGTCGGGCGTGAGGATCTCGGTGAGGACGAGGTCGGGCGGCCTGGCCTCGGTCAGCAGGCCGGCCGTCCAGGCGAGCATCGCTTCGTCGCCCGCGAGCTCGCTCGCGAAGTAGTGGAGCGCACCCTCCGCATAGGCGTTGGGAACCGCTTCCGGAAAACCGCGGGCGTGGAGCGCGGCGAGGCGGCCGCTAGCGTCCTGGTGGCGGCTGGTCCGCAGCCAGCCCTCGTCGGCGGGGATGGGCGCCTCGTCGCGGGCGCGCTGGAGCATCTCGTTCGCCCACCAGGCGTGGTGGAAGACCGACGCGTCCTCGGGCCGGATCATGCCGTAGCCGAGCACGGCGACGTCCAAGCCGGCGGCCACGGCCCGCGCGGCGAGCGTGGGGTCTAGAACGTCGTCTGGGTTGGCGTAGCGAAAGCGCGTCCCGTCCCAGATGACGTTGCCCCACACCCCGTGCGAAGGGCAGGGGGTGCCGGTCAGCATGGTGACGCGGCCGGGCAAGGAGGTGCCGGGGGTGACGCTGCCAAGCCGCTCGACCACCAGCCCCCGTTCGGTCAGCGAAGCGAGGTGCGGCAGCCGCGCGCGCTGCCGGGCGAAGGTGTCGGCGCTCACCCCGTCGACGAGGATGAGCACGAGCGGCGAGGCAGGAGGCGTCTCTTGGTGGCGCACGCTTGGCAGGCTAACACGCGCGCGTCAGAGTCCGGTAGCACAAGGACGGGCCGCGAGACGGAAAAGGGTTGAGGTGATATGGAGCGCGGCGGACGCCGGTATGAAACCACCAGAGTATGAAACCACCAGGTTTTTCCGCTCAGGCCGTGCTCTGCTGGGGTTGTGGACACCTACATCGTCATCCTCACCCTGATGGGTCTGGCCTTCTTGGGCACCGCCTGGCTGCCGCGTTTGGTGGACGACGCGCCCTTGTCGTTTCCGATCCTCTACGTGCTCGTCGGCGTACTCCTCTTCACCCTGCCTCTCAAAAGCATCCTCCCCAACCCCTTGGAGAGCGGGTACTTCACCGAGCGCTTCACGGAGCTCATCGTGATCGTCGCCTTGACCGGCGCAGGGCTGAAACTCAGCCGGCCGGTGGGCTGGAAGGGCTGGGCGCTCACCTGGCGCCTCCTGGCCATCGGTATGCCGCTCTGCATCGCCGCGGTGGCCCTGCTCGGCTGGTGGGCGCTGGGGCTGGCGCCCGCCTCGGCGGTCTTGCTCGGGGCGGTGCTCGCGCCGACCGATCCGGTGCTCGCTTCCGACGTGCAAGTAGGCGCCCCGCATGAGGAGAAGGAAGGCGAGGTGCGCTTCGCCCTGACGTCTGAAGCCGGTCTAAACGACGGGCTCGCCTTTCCCTTCACCAACCTGGCCATCGCCATGGCCGCGGCTGGCGCCAGCAGCGGCTGGTTTCTCGAGTGGCTCCAGGTGGACGTTCTCTACAAGCTGGGGGTAGGAACGGTGGCCGGCTTCGCCGTGGGTTACGGGCTGGCCTACTTGTTCTTCCGGGTCGCCGCCTCCCACACCCGCTCGGCGCGCGACGGCTTCGTGGTCCTTGCCATCACCTTCCTCGCCTACGGCCTGACCGAGCTCCTTCATGGCTACGGCTTCCTGGCAGTCTTTATCGCCGCGCTGGTCATGCGGCAGTTCGAGCGCAACCACAGATATCACGAGGAACTCCACGACTTCTCCGAGGGCATCGAACGGCTGCTCATGACCCTCATGCTGATCTTGTTCGGAGGACTCCTTGCCGGGGGGCTCCTGGGGAGCCTCACCTGGCAGGCGGCGGTCGTGGGGGTGGTGATCATCTTGGTGTTGCGACCGCTTACCGGCTACCTTTCCCTGCTGCGCCTGGACCGGCCCCGGCGTGAGCTCTACGCCGTCAGCTTTTTCGGCATCCGCGGAATAGGCTCGCTCTACTACCTCGCCTACGCCCTCAATCACGAAGGCTTTCACAGCACGGGCCTCCTCTGGTCCACGGTGAGTTTTGTGATCCTCGTTTCGATGGTTGTTCACGGCGCGAGCGCCACCTGGGTGATGCGCTATCTGGACAGGCGCAAGCTTTCCTAGCCCATGTCTCCGGTAGCTCATCCAGCCGTCGCCTCGAGCCGCAGTGCTTGCAGTAGGCGCGTCGGCGGCGTGGCCGATACGCCCGCAATCCGGGCGGGCGCCGCGCCGATCCGCGAGCGCCGAAGGGCCGGTCCCGCCCTCCACCACAGCGCGCCAAAAAGGCTTCGGATCACACCTGATGCCTGGACGATGACACGCGCAGGCATGGTATCCTCGAGACAATCAGCGAGGTGAACCCTGGCAGCGCGCCGCCAGTTCATGGG
>JALZLY010000362.1 GCA_030858465.1 Deinococcota bacterium | reverse complement strand
CTACGCGGCCGCCTACCCGGAGGAGGTGGTTGGGATGGTCCTCGTCGATGCCGGGCATGAAGACTTGTTCGTGCAGGAACAGGCGCTGCTGACGCCCAGTCAGTGGGCGGCCGTGGCGCAGTCCTACCAAACCCCGCTGGACGGCTACCCGGAGTATGAGCGGGTCGACATCGGCGCTGGCTTGGACCAGCTGCGCCGCGCGCGGACCGACACGCCGCTCCGCCCCATGCCGCTCGCCGTCCTCTCCAGCAACCATACGTTCGGCTCGCCGCCGGAGTTGCCGGTGGCCGAGCTGGAGCGGATGTGGCGCGCGCAGCAGGACGACCTCGCCACACTCGTCCCCAACGCCCGGCACACCATCGCCGGCCAGAGCGAGCACTTCATTCAACTGGAGCAGCCGGCGCTGGTGACCGAAGCGATCCGACAGGTGGTGGCGGGCGTGCGAAACCCGGACACCTGGTATGACCTCATCCGCTGCTGCACCCCGTAGTAGAGAAAGGAACGGCTAATGTCCACGGTTAGACGCATCACGATCCTGGTGCTCGGTACGCTCCTTGTCCTTGGCGCCGGCGCTGCGCTGGAGACGGCCCTTGAGTATTAGCCATGCAGAAAGTCGGGTTAAGGAAATTGAACAATAGGTTAAGTGCTGGCGGTCATGGTTGATTCAAAAACCCTCGTTTTCGCTACACGCTCAGGGGGTCACGCCGCCATCACGCTTTAGCTACCTGGAACTGTCGTAAAAACCGTCTCGAAAACTGTGTATGATTAACCCTGCCTGGAATCGATTTTGCAACACCTGAAGGGGTCATCATGCTCATCGGCTACGCCCGCATCTCGACCAGCGACCAGCATTTGCATCTACAACAGGATGCTCTAAAACAAGCGGGCTGCGACAAGATCTGCATGGACACGGTGAGCGGCGTCAAAGATGTACGCTCAGGACTCGGCGAAGCGCTTTCGCACCTCCGATCCGGCGATACGTTGGTGGTCTGGAAGCTCGACCGGCTAGGACGCTCGCTCAAGCACCTCATCGAGACCGTCACTGAGCTCGACGCTAAAGGCATTAGCTTCAGGAGCTTGCAGGAGAACCTCGACACCACGACCTCGGGAGGCAAGCTGATCTTCCATATCTTCGGGGCGCTCGCCGAGTTCGAACGTGAACTGATCAAGGAGCGGACAAACGCCGGGCTCAAAGCCGCCAGAGCTAGGGGCAGGAGCGGCGGGCGACCCAAGAAGCTTGACCTCAGAAAACTCTCCATGGCAAAGATCATGCTCGCCGACCCCAAAATGACGGTCACAGAGGTGGCTGCCACGCTCGGCGTTGCCCGCTCGACGCTCTACCGCAGTCTGAACCCCAGGTCTTAACGCTTTGCCGCTCGACTTCCTCACGGTTGAGCAAGCCCGTCGCTACGGCCGCTATCAAGGTTTTCCCAACCAGGCACAGCTCGAGAGGTACTTTCATCTCGACGAACACGACGTAAGCATCCTCGCAAAACGTGTACGCGGTGGCACTAATCGTCTCGGCTTCGCCCTGCAGCTCACGACCGTGAGGTTTCTGGGCACATTCCTCCCTGACCCGCTCGAGGTGCCTGACAACGTGCTTGCTTACCTCACGGTCCAACTGAGCCTTCAAGTTGCACCTGCCCAACTCGGGCGTTACCGGCGCGGCGAGACCCGCTGGGATCACCAAAGCGAGATTTGCCGCCAGTACGGCTATAAGGACTTTACAGGCACGGCTGAGCAGCTCGGGTTGCTGCGCTACCTCTACGCTCGCAGCTGGGTAAACGACGACAGCCCGAGTTTGCTGTTCGACGCGGCCACCGCACGCCTGGTAGAGCGCAAAACGCTGCTCCCTGGCGCGACCGTCCTGGCACGGCTGGTCAACCGCGTGCGCGAGCGTGTGTTAGGGCGGGTCTATAAGGTGCTCAACCGAACGCTCAGCGTTAGCCGGCACCTCGCCCTCGAAGCGCTGCTGGAGGTCCCGGCCGGTTCACGCTTCTCGCGCCTGGAACTGCTACGGAAGCCACCGACATCCAGTACCGCCGGAGGGCTCGTCGGGGTGCTCGAGCGCTTGGAACGCGTTCGCAGCGTCGACGTCAAGGGCGTTGATCTGAGCATCGTGCCGCCCCAGCGCTTAGAAGCGCTCGCTCTGCACGGCAAAAAGGCCAAAGCGCAAACCCTGCGGCAGACTGGAGCCGGGCGGCGCGTCGCCACGCTGCTCGCCACCGTCCAGCACCTGGAGGGCGAGGCACTCGACCAGGCTGTGACCGTTTTCGACCAGCTTATGCAGGCGCTCACCAACCGGGTCGAGCGCGAGCGGCAGGAAGAGCGCCTCCGGGAACTGCTCAGCCTTGACGCGGCGGCCCGAACGTTACGCGAGGCCGTGCTGCAGCTCGTCGACGAGTCACACAGCGACTTAGGGGCGCTCCGGGAAGCGGTATACCAACAGACACCCCGCGCGCACCTTCTCACGGCCGCCGAAGCAGTGGACCGGATGACGCGTGCTCCCGACGAGGTGCGTGCGGAAGAGCTGTTGAAGCGCTATGCGTACATCCGGCAATTTCTACCTCAGCTGCTCAGCACGGTCGCCTTCAGCGCGACACCTGCCGGGCAGGATGTGCTGCAAGCCTGGTACGCGCTCGCACAGCTGGAGGGCCGTAAGCGCGTTCGGGTAGACGAGGTGCCGCAGGGCGTTGTCCGGGGCTCGTGGCGGAGCATGGTTGTGGACAAGGACGGCGTGCTGCAACGCCCCGCCTATACGCTGTGCGTACTCGAGGCCCTACAGGCAGCCCTAAAAAGGCGGGATATCTTCGTCCCGGGCAGCCACAGCTACCGCGATCCGCGCACCCAGTTGCTCTCGGGAGTAGCATGGCAGGCGGTGCGCGTAAGTGTACTACGAAGTTTCGACCTGGACGCGGACCCCGAGGTTTACCTGGCACCGCCTCGGAGAGCGCTTAGACGCCCATTATCGGGAGGTCGCGGGGCGGCTGGCAAACAATCCGCACGCACGCCTGACGACCCTTCTCGGCAAGAGGGGCGGGTTGGAGAAGGAAGCGTTCGAGCTCGATGCCCTTGACGCTCTGCCCGAGCCGGAAAGCCTCAAAGCCTTGCGCCATGAGGTCGCTGTACGCCTACCCCAGGTAGAACTGACTGAGGTTTTGCTGGAGGTGTACAGCTGGACAGGTGCTCTGGCCGACTTCACCCATGTCTCGGAAGCGCGTCCACGTCTCGACGACCTCGCTACCAGTGTGTGCGCGGTGCTGATCGCCGACGCCTGCAACATCGGCCTGGAACCCGTTGCGCGGTCGGCGCTCGCGCCGCTCACCCGGTCACGGCTATCGCACGTGGATCAGAACTACGTGCGGGCGGAGACCCTCGCAGCAGCCAATGCGAAGCTCGTCGACTTTCAGGCGATCCTTCCCTTGGCACAAACCTGGGGTGGCGGCCACCTCGCGTCGGTCGACGGGATGCGCTTCAGGGTACCCGTCAAGACGATTCACGCCAGACCTAACCCGAAATACTTCGGCGTCGGCAAAGGCGTCACTTATCTGAACTGGGTCTCGGACCAGGCGACCGGGTTTCACGCCATCGTCGTGCCCGGCACGCTGCGCGACAGCCTCTACGCCCTGGATGGGTTGCTTGAACAAGAAACGGGTTTGCGCCCCACTCAGATCACTTCGGACACGCACGCGTATACCGATATCGTGTTCGGGCTCTTCTACCTGCTCGGCTATCAGTTCAGCCCGCGCCTCGCCCGGCTCAGAGACCGCCGCCTCTGGCGTCTGGATAAGGACGCCGATTACGGTCGGCTGAACGGTATTTCCAAGCGCAAGATTGCCGAAGGGCGGATCGTTGCACACTGGGAGGACATCGTGCGGGTCGTGGGTTCGCTCTCGACCGGCGCGGTCAGGGCTTCGGACCTGTTGCGGGTGCTGCACGGGGATGGAGAACCCTCCTCGCTGGGTAAGGCCATCTCTGAGGTCGGGCGGCTGGCGAAGTCGCTACACCTACTGAAGTACGTGGACGACGAGGTGTACCGGCGCGAGATCCTGGGGCAGCTGAACCTTCACGAGGAGCGGCATAGTCTGGCAGCGCGAGTCTGCTACGGGCGTAAAGGCGAACTCTATCAGCGCTACCGCGACGGCTTGGAAGATCAGATCGGGGCGCTGGGTTTCGTGCTCAACGCCATCGCCCTCTGGAACACCCGGTATATCGAGCTTGCCCTAGCGCACCTGCGTGACTCTGGCTTCGAGGTGCGAGACGAAGACGTGGCGCGCCTATCGCCATTAAGGTCGGCGCACATCAACGTACTGGGGCGCTATTCGTTCGAGCTACCAGAGTTTGTGAGGCTAGGGGCGTTACGGGAGTTGCACCAGCCGAGTGCGTTTGACGTTTGAATGCCAATAGACCAAGAACATACGCTTAACCCGACTTTCTGCATGGCTAATACTCAAGGGCCAACAACCGCTAGGCCTAGCCCATCAAGCGCGTGCTAGACGAGCCGCTGATGGCTCCAAAGAGATTCGTGTAGAGGCCCGAACTTGCCTCCCCGCCCTTCAAATGCTTCGGCTTCGAATGCGTCCCTGACATGCTTTCTGGCCTCATTTCGAACTCCTGGACTTAGGCAGCGCGTACTTCGACCAGCGCGATAAGCAAGGTACTCTAAAGTGTGCTGTGAAATGTTTGGAAACCCTCGGAAGGTGAACCTGGAGGTCGCCTAAGAGTATTTTCAGGAGAGTCGAGCTAAACTTCTCCATCACTTACCGTCCTCGAGCATGCCACTCTCCTTGGTGGCGCCGAAATCGCTCGGCAGGAGCGTGACCAAATCGAAGTCGCTGGGCTCTGGAATCTCCGCGATCCTCAGCGCCTGCCTGAGGACCGTGCTCTCGATGAGTTGCCGCACCTCTCGGGCGTTCCCGAAGCCACGCTCCTGAAGCCTGCTCCCCAGGAATGCTCGCGCGGCCGCCTCCGCTTCCTCGGTCAACGATACGCTCTGCGCGCACGCCATGCTCCCCAGAATCAGCATGAGCTCGTCCAAGGAGAAGTCCTCGAACATCAGCGTATGCGCGAACCGTGATGCCAGCCCAGGATTCGAGTGCAAAAAGTGCTGCATCGGCTCGGTGTAGCCGGCGGCCATCACCACTAGGTCGCTCCTATGCTCCTCCATCGCCTTGACGAGCGTGTCCACCGCCTCGAAGCCAAAATCGCCTTCGCTCCGGTTGCGCGTCAACGCGTACGCCTCGTCGATGAACAAGACGCCGCCGCGGGCGCTCTTCACCACATCCGCGACGAGCGACGCGGTCTGCCCGACGTACCTGCCGACGAGCCTGCTGCGGTCCACCTCCACCAGATGGCCTTTGCGAAGGATGCCGAGCTGCCTGAACGCCCGTGCGAGAAGGCGCGCCACGGTCGTTTTCCCCGTGCCCGGGTTGCCCACCAGCAGCATGTGGTGGTTGAGGCGCGACGCCGCTAGGCCGCGCTCTTCGCGCAGCTTGTTCGTCCGCACGAGCGCGACGAGACTCCGCACTTGCGTTTTCACACCCTCCAAACCCGTGAGGGCATCGAGCTCCGCCAGGACCGCTGCGAGTGAATCGCTGTCTTGTGCGGTGTTCGCAGCGTAGCGCTGGCCGATCGCGGCGCCGGAGCTCGACGCCGCAGGAAGGTCCTCGCGCGTCAGTACCTCGAGGTCTTCCGCAGTCACCGACGGCGCTGCCGCAAGTCGTTTCGCCTGCCGCTGGATCGCCACCTCGAGCAGGGTGCGCATTTCCCGAGCGTTTCCGAACGACTCATCCGCGGTTGAGCTGAGGTCTTTGGCGATCGCCGCCACTGCCTCATGCGCCTCTGGGGCGACGCGGAGGGCGGCCTTGGTCGCCAGTACACCGAACACCTGCACAAGCTCGTCGCTGGAGTAATCGGGAAAGTGAAGGTGGTTCGGCACGCGGGAGCGCAAACCCGGGTTGCTGTCCAAAAATCGCCGCATTGGCTCCGGGTAGCCCGCCATGATCACCATTAGGTCGTCACGGTAGTCCTCCATCGCTTTGATGAGCGTATCCACCGCCTCGCGGCCGAAATCCGTCTCGTGCCGGCCTTCGGTCAAGGCGTAAGCCTCGTCGATAAAGAGCAGCCCACCCATCGCCGAGCGCACCACCTCCAGCACCTTCGCGGCGGTGTGCCCGACGTACTTGCCCACGAGGCCCGAGCGGTCCGTTTCTATAAGCTGACCTGTGCGCAGCAAGCCGATCCGCTGGTAGATTGTCGCGATAATGCGCGCGACTATCGTCTTGCCCGTTCCCGGATTGCCCGTGAACACCATGTGGTGCGACATCACCTGCCCGGGCAGCCCGAGGTTGGCGCGTTCCTTGCGGATGCGCGCCAGCGCCATCATGCTTCTCACCTGCTCCTTTACCGCGGTGAGTCCGACCAGGCTGTCGAGCTCCTGCAGGACGTCCCCCAGGGACTCCTCCGCTTCCTCGATGCTGGGAGCGTGGCGGTTTGGCGCGATGCGCGCCAGATGATCGGCTAGCACCCGGCGTTCCCTCGGGTGCAGTTCCCCGTCGGCCGTCACGATCGCCCGGCCGATGAGCTCGAGTTCCGCCGCGATCTCGCCAACCAGGTTCGTACCGCTGCGAAGGTCGGCCTGCTGCAGGTAGCGGATGATGAGCGGCACGTCCGAGAGGACCTGCTCGTCTTTCCCCTCTTCCCTCATCTTCTGTGTTCTTTGGCGCAACTCTGCGTAGCTCCGCGGTTTCAAGACGAGCTGGTTGTACATGGGCAAGGCCCACGGATCCTCAGGATTCTCGATGTGGCTCAAGACCGAGAAGAACGCGAACATATAGTCGAGCCATTCGGCGGTGCCGTCGAGAAATTCCGGCACGACACCCGACTTCATCGCACGGTCGATGAGTTGGTTTACGCGCTTGCAAGCCGCGCGGAACTCCTCCGGCGTGACCGATTTCTGCCACGCACTATCCTCCGTGACTGCTGGGGTAGGAGCGCCAGCCGCCCCTGGTGTCTTACCGCCAAGCGCGTGGCTCGCTATGTCACGGACGAACGCCAGCTCGTCTTGCATCAACACCTTCAGCACGGGCGCTGGAACCGCGTGGTTCGACGCTACCGCCAACCTCACCGCGCCGACGGCGTCGCTTGCGAGGCGCGACAGGTCCGCTTCAGGCGTGCTCGGGTGCAGCGCGGCGGCGATGCGCAAACGCCAGTCGGCGTCGCTTGCGAGCTGCTCCAAGGAGGCGCTGTCCTTAACCGCTCGCACCTTCTGGGTGAGCGCCACGCCCATGTGCCCGTCCAACGCTTTGTCGTTTGGCTCGAGCCCCAGGTTGCGAGAGAAGAACACCAGGTTCTCGTTCAAACCGTCGGTGTTCATGCCGTCGGTGTTCATGCCAGCCCTTCCGTGTAGAAGCGCGAGGGTGAGCTCGTGTCGTGAGGGAACACCGTGATGTTTGGACTCATTGCTTCATTTTGCTATGAAACCGGGCCTTGCGCCAGCGCCGCAGGCACCCTCATCACCAAGGCCCTAATCTAGCGAACGTGTCATCAGCGGCAAAGTAGGGCTGGCTACACGTTCAGCAATTTGACGGCCGGCTGGTAAGCACCTTCAACGGCCTCGAGCGACAGGTGTTGATAGATTTCGAGGCTCTTCTTCCTCGAGCGTCTGGCGGAGCGCGAAGTCCTCGTCCTTGGTGAGGATGATCGCGCCGCTCGCGGCAACGTGCTGTCAGATGACACGGTCGTCAGCCCCGGCCAGGTTGTGGTCGGTGACGTGCTCGGCCTCGTGTCCCGGCTCACCAGCCAGCGCGCCAGGGT
>JALZLY010000361.1 GCA_030858465.1 Deinococcota bacterium | reverse complement strand
AGGACACCGACCCCGACCTCGCCAGGCTGATCATCGAGGTCGCCTACGAGGAGGTCTTTGCTCGCGGCGGCCTCGAGCTGAAGACGAGGGAACTCTTGGCGATCACCGCGCTCATGAGTGTCGGCAGCGAGAGCGAGCTGCGGACCCACATGCACGGCGCCTTAAACTGCGGAGCCAGCCGCGACGAGATCAAGGAGACCGTCCTTCAGGCCGCCATGTACCTGGGCTTTCCGCGGGCGCTTCTCGCCATGAGCGTCCTGAAGAGCATCAAAATCCCCTCTTGAAGCCCTCTCTTGACCGTATGCGCTCCTATTGTCGCCCTTTGGCGGCCCTGCTAGCTTGGCGCAAAGGAGCTTGCTATGAGCGACAGCGATGACAACAGCGATGACAACAGGGACAACGGCAGGGACAACGGCAGGGACAGCATGAGCGACACCGACAACGTCGAACGAAACTACGCGGCCGAGGACGACGGCTTTGACCTCAATGAGGACGTGGAGCTTCACGAGGATATCTGGGTAGTCGAGTGCGTCGGCGAGGACCAGGTGAACGATTTCCCCGACACGCTCGCCAAGATGGCCATGGACGCCACCGTGCCGACCACGGAGACCTGGATTCTCGTCTACCTGGACCAGGACGAGGCCCAGCAGGCGGCGGAGTATATAGGCGGCAACCTGTCGCGCGGGCGCATCGTCGAGACGGTGCCCGACGGGGTCAACAACTACGTCTACTTGGAGAGCGGCAACGTGCTCGTCTTCGAGGTGGCCTGATTCGAGGTGGCCTGAGGCCAAAGCCTAGCGCCCGCGCCAGCGGTCAAAACCCTCCCCCCTCCTCGACGAAGCGGAGCACCTCGTCCTCATAGCCCATGAAGTTGGCGCAGCCGTGCCGGGTCACCACGATAGCGCCGCAGGCATTGCCCATGCGGGCGCTTCTGAACCAGTCCCAGCCCTTGAGGCGGCCGTAGATGAAGCCGCTGGCGAAGGCGTCGCCGGCGCCCAGAATGTTGTAGATGTCCACGGTAAAGCCGGGAGCGTCGATTCTTTCGCCGCTGCGCAGGTGAACGGTCGCGCCCTTGGCCCCTCGCTTGACGACCAGCGCCTGGGGACCGCTCGGCAGCTCGAGCAGCGCCTTGATATTCCCTTCGACGTCGCCCCCGATTTCCGGCGCGGACACCTGCTGGTCGATGATTCTTAGCTGCGCGGGGTCGCTCAGCATGGCGGCGTTGACCTCCTCCTCGGTGCCGATAGCCACATGGGCGAGCGGCAGCAGGGCTCGAGCGTTCACCCCGTACGCGCGCGGGTCGTGCCACTGGTCGGCGCGGAAGTCGAGGTCGAAAAAGACCTGAGTCCCGGCGGCGCGAGCGCGCTCGGCGGCGAAGAAGGTGGCGCTCCTTCCCGGCTCCTTGCTCAGGCCGGTGCCGGAGAGCTCGAGTGCCCGGCTCTCGGCAATGGGCGCGGCCAGGACGTCGTCGATCGTCAGTTGCACGTCCGCCGCATTGTCACGGTAGAAGACCAGCGGGAACCTGTCGGGCGGCTCGATGCCCAAGACCACCGCGCTCGTGCGGGCGCCCGGCTTGCGCGGGATGAAGCGAGTCTCGACGCCTTCACGCTCGAGGAAATGGAGAACGAAGTTGCCGACCTGATCGTCGCCCACCGCGGTGAGCAGGGCGACCTCGAGGCCCAGACGTTTCGCGCCGACCGCGATGTTGGTGGGGCTGCCGCCCACGTAGGCGGCGAAGCTCTCGATGTCGACGAAGGGGGCGCCCACCTCACGAGCGTAGAGGTCGATCGACGAGCGGCCCATGGTGATGAGGTCGTACTGGGCCACGCTAGCGCCCCGAACCCCTGAGCGGCAGCCTGAGCCGGTCTTGCCCACCTTCCCAGTTGCCCCGCACCCAGGCGAGTTGCGGCTCGTCGCGAGCGACCCAGGAGGGTGTTTCTCCGGCCAGGAAGTTGAGGTAGTAACAGTCATAGCCGGGCGCGGCCACCACCGGATGGTAGCCCTCCCTGACCAGGACCGCGTCGCCGTGCCGGGCCAGGACCACCTCGTCGAGCTTGCGGTCGTCGCTGTAGAGGCGCTGCATCGCCCAGCCGTCCTCGGGCTTCAGGCGGTAGTAGTAGACCTCCTCGAGCTCGACTTCATCGGGCGGGTCCTGCACGTCGTGCTTGTGCGGCGGGTAGCTCGACCAGTTGCCCGAGGGAGTGTAGACCTCGACGCAAAGCAGCTTTTCGGCGTCGCCGGGGTCCAGGATGTGCGAAATCTGCCTGGTGACGTTGTGCCCGCCGCGGATCTCCACCTTGACGTCGCCTGGGGTGATGAGACGCGGCGGGAGCTTGCCTTCGGCGGGCGCCCGGCCAAAGGCAATTTCGACAGGCGTGGTGGGTTTGAGCGTGTAGGTCTGGTCAGGCGGCAGGTAGAGCGCGTGCGGCAAACCCGCGAACACGCCGCGGCGGCCGTGGACGGTCCAGCGCTCTCCGGCCGCCTCGACGACAGCGTCGCCGGAGAGGAAGACCATGCAGACCTCGTCGCCCTCCGTCTTGCCCGTCACCGCCTGGCCTGCCCCATAGGCCATCACGCAGAACTCCAGAAAGCGCCAGCCCGCGCGCTCCGCCGTGACCTCGACCTGGG
>JALZLY010000360.1 GCA_030858465.1 Deinococcota bacterium | reverse complement strand
CTAGCGTGCGCGAAAAAACGATTTTAGGGGTGGTGTTTACAAAATCGGCAACCAGCTCGGTTTCTGTCGTTACCGTCGGCCAATACTGCGAAAACATGCTGTACGTCTCCCGCCCGAGCAAGATGGTGTCGATAGCGTCCGCAGAGCGCAGAAAGTCCTCATCTACACTTCTGTCAGCCACGATGAAATCTATTTCGCCGCTCGAGTCGGCTGCGAAACCGTCCAGCGTGACGAAGTTTTGAAGGATGACCTTTCTCATGCAGCTTCTCCTTACCTAATTGCCTTGGTGCGATTTAACAACGCGGAATTTGAGATGGGTTCTACCGGCAGGAAGCTCCACCACCTTTATTCGTTCCAGTTGAAGCTGTTCGGTCCCAGTATCTTCAAAGAGCCGGAGACCACCGCCAAGAAGCACGGACATGATGTCAATATGCAGTTCATCAGCGAGCCCTGCTTGTAGGCACCGGCGGGTGACATCTGCGCCACCCACGATGGAAACATCTTTGTCACCAGCGGCCACTCTAGCTTGTCTAAGGGCGCTTTCTAGGCCGTCGGTCACGAAGGTGAAGGTTAATTCAGGAGTCTCTTTCGGATGCTTTTCCGGAACCTCATGAGTAAGAACAAATATCGGCACCTGAAACTCGTAATTACCCGCGTAGTCATCCGGGTCCTTTGCCATAGCGAAGGTATTCCGCCCCATCACCACCGCGCCGGTATTCTGTATGGACTCCTTCAGAGGCTCGGTGTCTGGCAGCGTAGCAAGGTCGTGATACAGTGCGCCCACACTGCCCCTAGAGTCATTGATGTATCCGTCCAGTGAGATTGTCATGCCTAAAATCACTTTTCCCATGCCGATTCTCCTTTTCCGTTCAGGTGTGGTTCTGCGTGAAGCTATGCGCGCCTTCAGCGCCGATAGAGTTGGATGAGGTTGCCGCAGGTATCATCAAAGACGGCCTCGAGACCTCGGTAGAGAAGGCTTGGAAAACGTTTCACTTTATCCTTGTGCGTATGCCCGCTCGAGCGCCGCGATGTCGAGTTTCTTCATCTGGAGCATGGCCTGCATGACCCGCTGCGACTTCTCGGGGTCGGCGTCGCTGAGGAGCTTGGGTAACGTCGTAGGGACGATCTGCCACGACACCCCGAACTTATCCTTCAGCCAGCCGCACTGCTCCGCCTCGGGATGTGCCGAGAGCGTCTCCCAAAAGGTATCGACTTCTTCCTGCGATTCGCAGTTGACGATGAACGAGACGGCCTCGGTGAAGGTGAAGTCGTGCGTTAGCGAGCTGTCCATGACCGTGAAGGTCTGACCCTCAAGGCTGAACTGAGCATGTTTCACGGTCCCTGCCGGTTCGCTCTCGTCGGCACTGTAGTGAAAGATGCCGGTGACACTCGAGTCCCCGAACACTGAGGTGTAAAAGCGCAGCGCTTCTTCAGCCCTGCCGTGCTGCTTACCGACGAAGAGCAGCGACGGGGTGATACCTGCTACGCCGGGTACATTGGTTTGTCTCACATCGTCGCGTTTGCCGAGTGCAATCTGCCAAGAGAGGCCGTACTTATCAATAAGCCAGCCGTATTTCTCGCTCCAGTCATACGCTTGGAACGGCATGAGCACGCTACCACCCGCTGCAAGCTTCTCCCACAGCGCGTCAACGTCTGCTTCGCTCCCCAAGGTGACGAAAAACGAGATGGCGGGCGTGAACTTGAAGTGAGGCCCGCCGTTAAGCGCTACAAAGTCTTGTCCGGCAAGCTGAAAGTCTACTGTCATGGCGCTGCCCTGCGGCCTGCCGGAAGCCTCCGCTGCGGCCTTGTCATAGCGCGCGACCTCGCTCACCTTTGAACCCTTAAAGAGTGAGGTGTAGAACTGCACCGCTTCTTCAGCTTGATCGTCGAACCACAGGTTGGGGGTGATCTTTTGCACCGTGTGCCTCCTCATGAGAGTTACTGTGTTGGCTTCTCCGCTTGCGACGAGCGCAGCGAGGAGAAAGTCGGATTCATATCATCGTTAGGCGGCTTGGCCGTCATTGGCGCTCGTCTCAGTCCTCCTGCTCCGTCTGTTCGGCCCAGCTCTTCGTCCCGCTCTCTCCGCTCAGGAAGGGCAGCACGGCCCTGACCATCGCGGGCGCCATGAAAATTTCGTAATGCGTCAGGTCGGGCAGGATCGCCAGCCGGTTCTGCGACATGTTCTCGCGCATCCAGCCAGCGTCTCTCAGGCCGCCGCCGAGAAGCTGGTAGAACTCAACAATGTGTTCGGGCCGGAACATGTCGCTGTCGCCATAGACGAGCATGACCGGCATGGTGAGTTCCTTCGCGTCATCGGCCCAATGGTAGGGCGTCCGCATCAGCTCGCCCATTCGGTCGAGCAATTCCGGGAACTCGTCCGGGTTCGGGGCGACAGCCGCATAGGACCGATACATGGGCGTGTCCTTCATCATCTCCGCCATGCCCGCGCCCACCTGCGCCTGCTGTGGCAGCATCTCGGGATAGTATCCTTCCTGCGCGAAGCCGGCTGAAACAATCGCCAGCCGTCGCACCATCTCGGGGTGCTGCACGGCGAGCCGGAAGCCCACCCCGGCACCGAATGAATATCCGAGTACGTCAACCTCCTGATGGCCAAGTTCGTTTAACAGCAGCGCCATGTCGTCACCAATATCGATCAGGCTAATCTTGCGATCACCCAGCGGTGTACGGCCGTGGCCGTGCAAGTCAACGGCGATCACGCGCCGGTCTTCCACCAACATCGGCAGCACCGGCCCAAACATCTCGATCGACCCGAGTCCGCCGTGGAGCAAGAGCAGCGGCTCACCTTGTCCGTGAATCTCGTAGTAATAGTTGACGCCGTTGGCTTCGACGCGGCCACTCTCAGCGGGCTCGAGTTCGGTTGCAGCTTCCATAGCGGTCCTCTCCTCTTGTGCGTGAACGGTGGTGGGCACGGCAAGAGCTGCCGCAGCAGCGACGATAAGGGCGATGGTGCCAACCGTGACCCATCGAATTCCTCCTTTGATCTCTGTAAGGATTTCTTCTCGGTCGTGCATGATCGTTCTCCAATCAATGATTTGCATGTTGAACGTGCGCTGTCATCTACTTTCTGCCTTCTGGAGCCTGTTCTATAACATGTGCCTCCTCGTGAGCGTTATTTCCTTAGCCTTGCTCCACTCCTCGAGCGTGACGTTGATGGGGATGGAAACGTAAGATTCTCCTCTGTGCGTTCTGCTAGTTTTAGCTCCGTTGTCGCCGTCATGGTTTCTTTCTTTACGCGAGGCCGATTGCGTCTAGGGAGTTTCGGAGTTGTGCTACCGACACCTCGGTTGCTGGTCATGTTTATCTCTACGAAGTGCCGGAGAAGCTCGCGTCCCCGGTGTAGTCCACCATCCACTGAACGCCAAACTTGTCGGCGCAAATGCCGTACTTCTCGGCCCACTCGGTCTTTTGCAGGGGCATCTCGATTTGGCCGCCCTCTGAGAGTGCGTTAAAAAGCCTTTCCGCTTCTTCTGCGCTTTCGGCCTCGAGAACGAGGTAGAAGTTGTTCCCGACCCTCAAGGACTGCCCCAGGGACTCCAGCGTGTCCGTCCCCATGAGCATGTTGTCCTTGCCGAGGGGCAGCGCGATGTGGGCGATCTTGTCCTGGTCCTCTTCGGGTACGTTCATCGCGTTGTCGGAAAGGTCCCTGAAGCGCATCACGCTGAGAAACTCGCCACCGAACACAGACTTGTAGAAAGCGAAGACCTCTTCGGTGTTGCCGCCAAAGTTGAGGTAGGGGTTGACTTTTTTCATGGCAAGGTCTCCTTTTTTACTCACGGACTTCCTGATGCAGCGTGAAGGCGTTGCCGTCGGGGTCTTTGAAGGTTGCGAAGATGCCGAACGGGGTGATGTCGGGCTCGCCCTTAAACGACACCCCTTGTGCCTTTAGGGTCTCAAAGGTGCTCGCCATGTCGTCTACACTGAACATCAGGCCGCTGTTGCCGCCAACTTTTTCCGGGCTCCAGCCGCCGTAGCCGTGGGTGAGGATGAGGGCGGTGTCTGAGCCTTTGGGTACAACCTCTACCCAGCGGTGTCTCTCCTCGTCAAAGGGTTCGTCAATGCGCTTCTCAAAGCCGAGTTTGTTCACGTAGAAGTCGATGGCTTGGTCCAGATCGTTTACAAAGATGGGAGCCGAGTACAGCTTGGTGATGCTCATGTCCAACCTCCTGAGTGAATGTTACCGAAGGGTGAAGGGGATTGCTTCTCGAAAATTGCGCGTTTAGGCGGCGTGCGGTAAAAAGCTCGAGGATTGGGACTAGCACAGCCCGCCTGCTTACGGTTACAAAATCAGTTACAATAAGACATGGGCAAGCGTAGCAAACGGCTCGAGCGGCTCCGCACCCGACCCAACGACTTCACCTGGGGCGAGCTTAGAACCTTGCTCATCGGCTTGGGTTACGAGGAGGAGAAAGGCGGCGGCTCGAGGCGTAAGTTCTTCCACCCGGTAGCGCCGAACATCAGCTTGCACGAGCCACACGGTGGACGCACCTTAAAACGCTACGCTATCGACATCGTGAAGGTGCCCTGTGAAACGGGTATCGAAGCGCTCGACGAAGGAGGTTTTTGATGGAGCACAGAGGTTATTACGGTAGCGCACGGCTCAGCGAGGAGGACGGGGTATTTTGGGGCAAGCTCGAGTACATCCGCGATAAGGTGGTCTACGAAGCCGACACCGTGACCGACCTGCGCGCCGCCTTTGTCGAGGCGGTAGACGGTTATCTTGCAAGCTGCCAAGCGCGCGGGGTCGCGCCGAACGTACCCTTTAGGGGGTCGTTCAACGTCCGAACCAGCCCCGATCTCCACCGGCGCGCGGCGCTGCACGCCGAGAGGAGTGGCAAGCGCCTTAACGCCGTGGTAAACGAGGCGCTCGAGGGCTACCTTAGCACGCGTAGCTAGGGAAGGGGTGCACCGCAAGGGTATAAAGTTCCGACCGAATCCCGTTGGCTATCCGGCTGTTTCCTTGACCAAATGACCCGCGCAAACCCCTAGCTATGTGCCCCAAATGGGGTATTAGACGACTTTACCGAAGGGCGAAGGGGGATTGCTTCTCGGTGGCGCGCAGCGAGGTGGTGCGGTAGAGGGCCGGGGAGACGCCTAAGCGCGTTTTGAATAGCGTGCTGAACGAGCCCAAACTTTCAAAGCCTACATCGAAACAGACGTCGGTCACGCTGCGGTCGCTGTTCAGCAGCAAGAGACGGGCGTGCTCGAGCCGTCTTCGTTGCACATACCGGTGAGGCGTCTCGCCGTAAACCTTCTTAAAGAGGCGCAAGAGGTGGTGCGGTGAGAGGGCGGCGGCAGCGGCGATGGCGGCGAGGTCGATGGGCGTTGTGAAGCTCGCCTCGATAAAGTCTCGAGCGCGCCAGAGCCGCCGATAGAGTTCTACTCGGGTGGCGTGGCGTACGGCAGGGAGTTTTAGGGCTTCACGGTAGACACCTTGGTGGAGTTCCAAGAGGCGTTCTAAGAGGGGGTGGAAGTCGTTCTCGAGGTCGTCCTGGCTTGCCCCGATATCCTTAAATCTCCTCTGCAATTTCCCTAGCAGCGACCTTAGAACGGGGTCGTGGGGGTAAGTTCGCTCAAAAAACCTAACGGGTTCGGGTGCGCCTTCGGGGTCGTCAAGCAACCGCTCGCTCGGCGTGATGAGGCTCGCCAAGACCTCGCTGGCAAACCCCGTGCGAAACATCACGGTGAAGACCTCGGTGCCTTCGTCTACCGCGTGGGCGTGGCGTTGTCCGTCGTTGAGGAGAAGGTAGCGTTCCTTGGTGACGGCAAAGCGGGCGCGCCCGACCTCGTTGACCTCGCAGCCGGAAAGGACGGTCTTGATGGAGAGGGGGCTCACATGCTCGGGATAGAAGACCGCTTCTGCGCATGCCTGTACCACCATGTTGGGCCAGCCGAAGACCTTGCAGGGCGCGTTCATATCGACGCCGCGCCGCTGCGGTTCGCCGTAGTCGCGCAGAATCATCCTGTTGACTCTCGCTCTAGTGTCATGCGCAGATAATACCTTAAATATTAAGGTATTGCAAGATGTGTTTCTCGCCACACAACTTGCCCGATTCTAACGTTTTCCGTTACTACCCTACCTTTACGTCCATAACGAGATTTTAGGAGTGCTTCATGACATAACTCACCAGCCCTTCCGAGAGCTGCAAGATGGCTGTGGCTGTCGTGCAAACCCCGTGTCGGGCCTGCTTCTCGGGTCACGGTTTTTAGAGCACAACACCTGCACGTCACAAGCTCACCCCTAGCTTGGCTGATGCAGGGCAATACCGAAAGCAGTGGGGGTGAAGCGGCCGAACGGGAGATTTGCCGCCGACCGCAAGGCCGCGTTAGACTGAACCTCGGAGGTGCGGGTGAAACTCGTTGTTGTCGTCTTGATGCTGTTGCTGGGTCTCTATCTCGTCTGGTTGCACAGCTTGAACCCGCAGCTCCTCAGTCTGCCGCTGCTCGGCTCGCTGCCGCCCGCGCCAGCAATCCTGGCCGCGCTTCTCCTGGGCGCTGCTCTCGCCTGGGCGCTCTTGCTGCCACGGCTCCGGCGGCTCGGGCGCGAGAAGCGCGCGCTCGAGGAGCGACTGAAGGGCCTCGAGCGCGACTTGGGGCTGAGCGGGTTTCGACCGCCGGACCCCGGCGAGCCAGTCATCCCCGACCGCACGCTGAGCCTCGAGGACCTGCGTTAGCATGGCCCAGCCCCAGCCCCTCGCCGACCCCGCTGCCGACCCGTTAAGCCCGCGCTGGCTCTTGCGCGCGCCCGCACCGCCCGCCGAGGTCGCGCGGCTCTGCCGCGAGCTCGGCCTGCCGCCGGTCTTGGCGAGCCTGCTCTGGGCGCGGGGCTTTACCGAGGGCGCAAGCGAAGCGCTCCACCCGCCGCTCAGACCGAGCGCGATTCCCTCCCTGGACGAGGCGGCGCAGCGGCTCGAGGCGGCCCTAAAGAACGGCAAGCGCATCTTGCTGCACGGCGACTACGACGCCGACGGCATCACCGGCACGGCGGTGCTCACCTTGGGCCTGCGCGCGCTCGGCGGCCGGGTCACGCCCTTTATCCCCAACCGCCTCGAGGACGGCTACGGTATTCACCCTGACCGCGTGGCCGAGCACGCCGCCACCGCCGACCTGTTCGTCACCATCGACTGCGGCATCTCCAATCTGGCCGAGGTGGCGGCGCTGCAAGAGGCCGGCGTCGAGGTCATCGTGAGCGACCACCACAGCCCGGGGGAGAAGCTCCCTGGCTGCCTGGTGGTCCATCCCAAGCTGGCCGGAGCGGCGGAGGCTCCCGCCCTGACGGGCTCGGGCGTGGCCTATCACCTTCTCTGGGCGCTGCACCGGCGGCTCGGCCTGGAGGCTCCGCTGGACTACAGCGACCTCGCCACCATCGGCACCATCGCCGACGTGGCGCCGCTCTTGGGTGAAAACCGCGCGCTCGCCTTAGAGGGCTTAAAGAGGCTCGCCTGTTCGCGCTGGCCGGGCGTGCGCGCCTGCGTCAGCCGCAGCCTGGCGGGGCGGGCGCCAACCGCCCGCGACGTGGCCTTCGTCATCGCGCCGCGCCTCAACGCCGCCGGCCGCCTGGGCGAGGCCGAGCTCGGCCTGGAACTCCTCACCACCGCCTCCGAGCGGCGCGGGCGCGAGCTCGCCGCCTATCTGGACGCCCGCAACCTCGACCGCCGCAAGGTCCAAGACGAGATGCTCGAGGAAGCCCTGAAGCTCGTGGACCCCTCGGCCCCGGCGCTGGTCTTAGACAGTCCCGGCTGGCACCCCGGCGTCATGGGCATCGTCGCCAGCAAGCTGCTCGAGCGCTTCTACAAGCCGGTCTTCATCATGGCGCAGGGCAAGGGCTCGGTGAGGTCGACGCCGGGCATCTCGGCGGTGGGAGCCCTGGACAGCGCGCAAGACCATCTCACGCGCTACGGCGGCCACTTGCAGGCGGCGGGCTTCACCCTCGAGGAGGGCAAGCTGGGCGCCTTTCGCGAGGCCGTCTGCGCCTACGTCGGGCGTTTCGAACCAGCTCAGCCCAGCGTCCTCATCGACGCCCTCTTGCAGCCCGAGGACATCACCGCCGACCTGCTCGCGGCCATCGCCCGGCTCGAGCCCTGCGGCGAGGGCCACGCCGCCCCGCGCTTCGCGCTGACGGGCGCGCCCGTCAGCGCTCGCGCCGTGGGTC
>JALZLY010000359.1 GCA_030858465.1 Deinococcota bacterium | reverse complement strand
GGGGTGAAAGGCTATCCGGGCAACACCAAAATGGCCAGGTACTGGTATCACCCTGGCCAGTTCCCCGCTCTCTACCTCAAAAAGGATCACGGTCTTTTCGCCCCCGCCCGTCACCGCGAGAGAACGGCCGTCGGGACTGAAGCTGAGCTGGTCGTTGTACGACAGGTGCGTCCGGGTGGGCAGTGACCTTACGAGCCTTTCCCCTCGAGCGTCCCAAAGGTTCACCCTGTCCCACCAAAGCTCCGCGAGGTAGCGACCATCAGGGCTGAGGGCCAAGTCGTAACGGTGTTCCTCCTGCATGTCTTCCAGAACGCGCACCTGACCCGTCGCCAGCTCGAGAAAGCGGGGTCGCCCGTCCATAATCACGGCGGCGTGCCGTCCGTCCGAGCTCAGCCGCAAAAGGGCCAAAGCCAGCCGCGTATCCAGTTCACCCTCGTAAAGGCCGCGGACGATGGCGGGGTCCGTGGCGAAGTCCACGGGCCGCGGGCTGTGGCCGGGGCAGGCGGTCAGGAGCAAAAGAGCCAAGAAACCGGCGAGAAGGCGCAAGGCGAGCATAGGAACCTCCAAGAGCAGCTTGGGAAGAGTCTACCCGCTCGAGCAGCAGTCTGTCATCAACCTGCGTCACCCAGCCCAGCGCCGAACGGCCACCACGCCTAGCGCGTAGAGGAGCAGGGCGCCGATCAGCCTGTCGCCGTAGCGCACGTAGGGCGTGAGGTCGTCGCGCAGGCTGTAGCCCACCAAGAGCGTACCCTCGATACCCCTGGGAAGCTCCTGGACGACCCGGCCCAAGGGGTCGATGACGGCGGTGATGCCGTCGTTGCCGGCGCGCAGGATGTAGCGCCGCGTCTCGATGGCGCGCAAGGAGCCCATCAAGAAGTGCTGCGCGGGGCCCAAGCCCTGGCCATACCAGGCATCGTTGGAGATGTTGCTTAGCACCTGCGCGCCCTCCCTCGCCATCAGCCGCGGCACCTGGGGAAAGACCGACTCGTAGCAGATGTAAACACCCGCCAGAAGGCCAGCCGAAGCGATGGGTCGGATGTCCTCGCCCGCCGCCCGGCTGTCGAGAAAGGGCAGACCGAAGGTGCGAAAGACCACGTCGTAGAGGAAGTGAAGCGGGCCCTGCCAGGGAAAGTACTCGCCGAAGGGCACCAGGTAGGCCTTGTCGTAGCGGTCCACGACCTGCTCGCCGACCAGACTAAAGGCGCTGTTGAAGCCCTGGTTGCCCACAAAGGCGCCGCCGCCAGTGATCACCGGCAGGCCCTGGCTGCTTGCCTGAATCAGGCTACGCGCCTCGGCGGCGGCCGCGCCCTCCCGGCTGAGATCCAACGACAAGACCGCACCCTCGGGCCAGATGACCAGGTCGGGCAAGCCGGGTGCGCTCGAGGCGAGCAGGGATGCGCCGGGGAGGGATGAGTCAAAGAGGGCCAAGTTCCCCAGCTCGGCCAGCGCCGAAGCGGTGAGGCGGGCGTAGTGAACGAGGTCGTCCTCCTCGCCGGCAACGCGGTAGAGCGGGTTGGTATTGCCCTGGACCAGGAGCGCCGTTTCGGTGGTGGGCGGCAGGGTGGTGCTCAGACGCTCGCCGCCGTAAAAGGCGGCCGCGAGGAGCAGGCTCAAGGCCAGCGGCAGCGGCCAGAGGCGCGGCTGCGTCAGCTGCCCGCCGTAGCGGCTGCGCCTGGGCACGAAGAGGCTGGCAGCGAGGCTGACCGCGACCAGCGTCAAGAGGCCGAGGCCGTAGACGCCCGCCAGGTCGGCGGCCTGGGCGATGGGCGTGCCCACCCAGGCGTAACCGACAAAGCCCCAGGGAAAGGCGAAGGGCCCCTGGCTCCGCGCCCACTCCGTGAGCACCCACAAGGCCGGCAGCAGCGCCAGCGCCCCCGCACCGTAGCCGCCCAGGCCGCGGCCGAGGAAGGTCACCAGCCCCCACATCAGGCCCAGGACGAGGACGAGCGGCGGGTAGAGCAGCCAGGCCGCCGGGCCGAAGAGCTCGGCAAAGGATATCGGCAACCACAGCAGGTGCAGGCCGAAAAAGCCCAGCCCGAAGAGAAAACCCAGCCAGAAGCCTGCCCGCGCGTGCGGGGCGCGGGCGACCAGGACGAAGAGCGGCAGCAGCGCCAAGGCCAAGGGCCAGAGCCCAATCGGGGGCAAGGCGGCGCTCAGGAGCGCGCCACCGAGGAGGGCGACGAGGCTAGGCATTGACTTGGGCATTGACTTGGGCATCGACTTGGGCATCGAGAAGGGTAGGGACCTGGGTCTAGACCGTGAGCAGGCAGACCATGAGCGCCAGGCGGTCGAGGGTGTCGGCAATGCGGATGTGCTCGTGGCGCGCGTGCGGCCCGCTGCCGACCGCGCCCAGGCCGTCGAGCGTGGCGACGCCCAAAGCCGAGCTGAAGTTGCCATCGGAGCCGCCGCCGACCACCCCGCCGCTCACCTGCAGGCCCAGCCTCTCGCCGCAGGCGACCGCCTCGTCGAAGAGCGCCCTGTTGGCCGGGGTGAACTCGAGCGGAGGTCTGTTGAGCCCGCCGCCGACGCGCACGCGCACGCGGCCGTCTTGGGCCTGGTAGCCTGCCAGCGCCGCGGCGACGCGCTCGCCTTCGTCCGCCCTGAGCACCCGGAGGTCGATTTTGGCCGTCGCCCTTTCGGCGATGACGTTCGTGACCGAGCCGCCCCGGGCGACCGTCAGGTTGACGGTCGTGCCCGCCGCCTCGTCGCCCAGGGCCTCGGCGTAGAGGAGAAAGAGGGCGAGCTCGCGCAGCGCGCTGGCGCCCTCGCCGGGGTTGTTGCCGGCGTGGGCGCTTACGCCCTCAAAGAGGACCTCGAAGCCGCCCGTGCCCTTGCGGCCGACCTTGAGGGCGCCGTCGTCGCGGCCGGGCTCGACCACGAAGACGCGCTCGTGTTCCTTGGACAGGTCTTCGATGAGTGCCCTCGAGCTGGCGCTGCCCGTCTCCTCGTCGGAGGAGACGAGCAGGGTGACAAGACCGCGCAAGGCCAGCCCCAGGTCGCGAGCGAGCGCCACGGCGTGGAGGGCGGTGGTGATGCCCGCCTTCATGTCGAGCGTGCCGGGACCGTAGGCCGCCTCGCCCGCCACCCGAAAGGGCATCCCTTTGATCGTACCCACCGGCCAGACCGTGTCGTAGTGGGCCAAGATGAGCGTCCTTTCGGCTCCCGGCGCCTCGAAACGCGCGACCAGGTGGTCGCCCACGGCCTCTTGGGGGTGGCGCTCGACCCCCCAGCCGTCCCCGGCGAGGCGCGCCTCCAGGACGCTTACCAGGCGCGCCGCGGCGGCTAGGTCGCCGGTCGGCGTCTCGAGTTCGACCAGACCCCGCAAGGTCTTAAGGTAGGCGTCCTTTTGGGCCCCGGCGGCTTCTCTGATGGCTTGACTCATGACCCCAGGATAACGCGAAAGGAGCGCCGGCCAACGTCGCGGAGCCCGGTAGCTCTCAGGCCGGCTCCAGCGGCACCTGTTGGTTTGGCGCTAGGAGTGCTGCGACAGCTCGGCTCCCGGCTCCTCCGCTTGGACCTCCAGGTGCGCCCGCCACAGCCGCTCAGCCATCTCCCGCAGCGCCGGGTCCTTGGTCATGCGCGCGTAGGAGTAGCCCTGGCGT
>JALZLY010000358.1 GCA_030858465.1 Deinococcota bacterium | reverse complement strand
CGTTAGGGACCGCTTCGATGAGCGCCGCCACCAGGGGCCAGATGGGGCGCGTGTCCGAAGCGAGGTCGGCCTCGAGGTCGAGTTCCCCCCGCGCCAGCAAGATGGTGACGCCGTGGTCGCCGATGGGGCCGGAGAGGAGGATGTTATCCCCAGGCCGGACGTGCTTGGAGGAGAGGTCGACGCGGCCGTCCACCAGCCCGATGCCGGCGGTCGCCACGTACATCCCGTCGGCCTGGCCGTGCTCGACTACCTTGGTGTCGCCGCCTATTACGTCCACGCCCGCACCTCGCGCCGCGTCTGCCAGCGCCCGCACCTCGCGCTCCAAGACTTCGCCCGTCAGGCCGGCCTCGAGGATGAAGGAGCTCAGGAGCGCCAGAGGCTTTGCCCCCGAGACGGCGAGATCGTTCAGCGTGCCGTTCACCGCCAACTCGCCTATGGAGCCACCCGGGAAGGACAGCGGCTTGACCACGAAGCTGTCCGTGGTGAAGGCCAGCTTGAGCCCGCCGACCTCGAGCAGGGCGGCGTCGCCGAGGGGCTCGAGCGCGGCGTTGGCGAGGAGCGGCAAAAAGAGACCCTCGATGAGCCGGCGGCTGGCCTTGCCCCCGGCGCCGTGCGCCATCTCGATCTGGGCGTCGCGAAAGCGAAGCGTGCGGTCGGCCGTCATCGCTCAATCGGCCATCGCGGCATGCTGACGGTGAACGTAGTGGTGATAGGCGGCGCAGGCGCCCTCCGACGAGACCATCAACGCCCCGATGGGGTGCTCCGGGGTGCAGTCGCTGCCGAAAAGCTTGCACTGGGGCGGTTTGAGAACCCCTTTGAGGACTTCGCCGCACTGGGCGGCCTTTGGATCGGTGACGCGCACGCCGGGCACCTCGAAGCGCTTTTCGCTGTCCCAGTCCGCGTAGGCGTCGCTGACCGCCAGGGCGGATTGCGAGATGAAGCCGAGGCCGCGCCACTCGAAGTAGGGCCTCAGCGTAAACGTTTCCGCCATCGCCTTGAGGGCGGGCAGGTTGCCGTCCCAGGGGACGACGCGCGCGTACTGGTTTTCCACCTTGGCTTCCCCGGCATTGACTTGCCGCAGGATCATCACGACGGACTGCAAGAGGTCCAAGGGCTCGAAGCCCGAGGTCACCACGGGCTTGCCGTGATCTTTGGCGACAAAGGCGTAGGGGCGGCAGCCGATCACCGTCGAGACGTGGCCGGGGCCGATAAAGGCGTCTAGGCGCATATCGGGCGAGTCCAGGATGGCGCGCATGGCGGGGATGATGGTGACGTGGTTGTTGAAGACGCTGAAGTTTTCCACGCCCAGGGCTTTGGCGCGCTTCAAGGTGAGGGCGGTCGAGGGCGCGGTGGTCTCGAAGCCGATGGCGAAAAAGACCACGTGCTTGTCGGGGTTCTTTTCGGCGAGTTTGAGCGCGTCCAAGGGCGAATAGACCATGCGGATGTCCGCGCCTTTGGCTTTCAGCTCGAGCGGCGTACCCCGCCTCCCCGGCACGCGCATCATGTCTCCAAAGGCGGCGAGGATGACGCCGGGCGTCGCGGCCAAGGCCAGGCCGTCGTCCACGCGGCCCATCGGCAAGACGCAGACCGGGCAGCCGGGGCCGTGGACGAGCTCGATGTTCTCGGGCAAGAGGTCTTTGAGGCCGAAGCGGTAGATGGCGTGGGTATGGCCGCCGCAGACCTCCATGATGCGGTAGTGGCGCTCCGGCGCGGCGAGGCGCCTGATCTCCTCGACCGTCTTTTTGATGAGGTCGGGGTTGCGGAACTCGTCGACGTACCTCATGAGGCCACCCTAGCGATGGCGACGCCCATGTGAACGAGCAGCACATCACCGATTTTTGCGTCAGGCACGAAGTCCACCGCCACCTCCGACCTCTGGGCGAGCCTGTCTTCGACGAGCGCGTTTGAGCCCGAGCGCCCTAACACCCTCACCGGCGCCGCCGTGTCTCCGCAAAGGCTGCAGCCGTCCTGCTCGAGCGTGCAGCTACCGTAACGCTCAAGGTTCATGGCCCGGCTCCTCGACAACTCCGTAGCCTTGGACTTCCGCGAGGGCTTCGTCCGCCTCGCCGAGCATCGTCAGCAGCGCCATCTGCTCTTCGGCTTCTTTCGCGCCGATCTTGCTCATGGCGAAGCCGACATGAATGAGCACCCAATCGTCTTGCTCGAGCCCTTCTTCCGCGAGCAGGTCGACGTTCACTTTGCGGCGCACCCCCGAGACCTCTATGATGGCGAAGTGCTTGTCCTCGAGAAAATCGGTGACGCGCCCGGGAATGGCGAGGCACATGGGAACCTCCTGGTTCTTTGTCTCATTGTACACGGGTCATTGTACACGGGTGG
>JALZLY010000357.1 GCA_030858465.1 Deinococcota bacterium | reverse complement strand
TTGGCCGGACACCTCCTGCCCACCAATACTGTAGCTGCCCTCCTCTCTAGAGGTTTCCTGTATCTCCGTGATGGTCGCATAGTCGGCCGCATAGTCGATGACCTGCCTCGCGCCAAGACCAGCGCCGGGGCGGCGGCGCGGCACGTCCACCTCAGGCACTTCCGGCTCCCGTCCCGCGGACACAAAGTAGGTGACCTCAAAGGGCACGTTGGCGCCGGGGGCGAAGCCGCCCCACCAGCGGTCGCCTGCGCCCGCGACACCCAGCCGGGCGGCGGCCGCCCAGTTTCGCGGCGAGAGTTGCTGAACCGCCAGCGTAGGCGGGTATTCGAGCGGGTCGGTCTTCACGCTCGAGACGGTCGCAAAGAGCAGTGGTCCCAGAAAGATGACAGCGAAAAAGAGCATCACCGTGTACATGATGCCCGCGCGCGCCCAGCGGCGCCGCGCCTGCCAGCGTTCGAAGTCTTGCTGGCTGACCCACTCGGGTCTGGCGTCGGGTGCAAGCGCCCGCGCCATCAGCGACCACCTTCCGAACGGATAAAACGGCGTTGCAAGAGCACGATGAAGAGAGTGAGAATCGCCAGGAACATGGCCGCAGCCGAGGCAAAACCCACCTCGGGAAGTTGGGCGCCGGGGAACATGCGGTTGTAGACGAAGTAGGCCAAGGTGATGACCGAACGGAGCGGCACCGCGTCTCCGAAGATGGCTACCTGGTCAAACATCTGCAGAGTACCAATAAGACTGAGGGTAACGACCAGGAAAGTAATGGGCTGGACTGAGGGCATGGTGATATAGAAGAACTGCTGCGCCGGGGTGGCGCCGTCCAAGGCCGCCGCTTCGTAGTAGGACTTAGGCACATCCTGCAGGGCTGCCAGGAACATTAGCATGAAGGTGGGGATGGTGGTGAAGATGTTCTGGATCATGATGGCAATAAGGGGGATGGGTATGGAGAGGTACCAGGGGGCACCGGAAGGGATTTCCTGGCGCGTCTGCAACCAGATGAAGTCCACAGGCGGCACCGCGCGCGGCGCGATGATGCCGCTAAAGGTAAGCGCCCAGGTGCCTGCTACTGCGACTAGAAAGGCCACCACAAAGAGCGCCGGGTCGAGCCACCTGACGGGCAGACCCTGCCGCTTCTCAAGGGCAACTTGGGCAACTTGCACCACAACCAAAATGCCCAAAAAAACCACAAGCAAGGGCAAGTAGGTCTGAAATTGCGTAGCAAGATAGTTGAAGAGGCCCCGCCGCTGGTACATCCAGAGGAAGATCAGGGTGATGACCACGCTGCTCGTTACGCTGGGCATGTAGTAGGCGGCGCGGAAGAAGTTGAGCCCGCGTATTTTTGTGTTCAGAATAGCGGCCATCACCAAGGCACCGAAGGTCTGCACGGTGGTCACGACCGCCGCGAAGAACAGGGAGTTTCTGAGCGCCAGCAAGAAGTTTTCCTCGCTAAAAAGGTTGATGTAATTCCTAAAGCCCACCCACTGCGGTTCGTTGAAGAGGTCGTAGTCGGTAAAGCTGAAATAGACGGCCCGCACCGTGGCATAGATGAAAAAGATCAGCAGCGTGATCAAAAAAGGCGCAAGGAAAAGGTACGCCGCCGTCGTTTCTTGACGCCTGAACTTCAAATCCGCTCACCTCGCTTAAAGAGCTGAATGAAGAGTTGGAGGTGGCCAAGGCCACCTCCAAAGGAAGCTACTGGCGTGTGCGCGCGCGTTCGCTCAGCGCGTCCAGCTCCGCTTGGGCGCTTTGTAGCGCGGTCTCGACATCTTGCTGGCCCGTCATCACGGCGGACAGCGCATTGTTGATGGGCGCTAGGAAGTCGGTGCCTATCGCGCCGAACTGGAAGCCAAAGACGTTGCCGTCGGAGGCACCTTCAAAGATTGTCAGGTTGGCCTGGGCTTGAGGCGTTTCCTCCGCGAAGAAGGGGCTATCGGACAGGACCGTGCGGCTGGGGATCGCCAGACCGGTCTCGAGCGTGTACTGCTGCGCCTCTTCGCTGGTGAGAAGCTCGAGCACCTTCAGGGCCGCGTCGCGGTTGGGCGAGTCGGCATTCACGCCCCAGGCGCCGGCAAAAAGGAAGTTACCCCGGTCGCCCGTGGCGGCCTTAGGCATCAGGGTAGTACCGTATTGCAGGTTGGGCGCGGAGCTGTTCAAAAAGGTGATCATCCAGGCACCCTCGAGGGCAACCCCAACGTTGTCGCCGGCCAGACAGTCGCCCGGCCAGCCTGCGCCGATGTCGCTGGGTTGCACGGCGACCCCTTCTCTAACCAACCCAGTAAACCATTCAAACGCCTCGACAAAGGCCGGATCTAGCAGATCGGTATTACCCTCTTCGTCCAAAGGCTCCCAGCCGTTAGCGTAAGCGAAGGCGCCCATTCGGGCAAAGTCTGCGCCAAGGCAGGCGCCGTAGACATCATCGCCAAGCGCCGCCACGCCCCGGAGCTTTTCGGCAAAAGTTTCCCAGGTGTCTTCGGCGTTTGGATACTCAACCCCTGCCTCGTCAAACAGATCCTCGTTATAGAAGACCGCTAACGTGTTGAAGTCTTTTGGGATGCCATAAAGTGTTCCGTCGATGGTGTAGGTTTCGATGAGAGCCGGAATGAAGGCTTCCGTGTCAACCAGGCCGTCGAGCGGCAAGAGCCTGCCAGTGGCGATGAGTCCCGGCGCGGTGGCGGAAGGAAGCTGGAAAATGTCGGCGGCGGTGCCCGCCGAGAGGGCATTAACGATGGCGGGGTCGTAGTCCTGAAGTGGTTCGTATTGCACCGTGATGCCTTCGGCCGCCAACTCGTCAGCAATGACGTCATTGAGCAGCCCGGCAACGATGACCGGGTCCTGGTTGCCCCCGTAGCCCATAATGCGCACGGTGGTTTGCGCCAGGGCCGCGCTCAAAAAGCTCAGGGCGATGAGGGTGAGGATAAGGCGTGGGATGGTCATGGTTCCTCCTGATGGGCTCGCTCGAATGAGCGCTACAAACAACGAGTTGCGTTGCGACATGGCGGTCTTGCTGGCATGTGGCGTTGTGGGCGTTGCTCACCTCCTCCTGGCGGTGGTCCCGCGGACCACCAGGCGCACCGGCACCGTTTCATGGCGCAGCGGCTCGCCCCTCAGCCCTTCCTTGAGCAGCGCCACGGCCACACTGGCAATGCGCGAGATATCCTGTCTGATGGTGGTGAGGCCGTCGCCGATGCCGGGCAGGTCGTCGAAGCCGACCACCGACACGTCCGCCGGCACGCGCAGCCCCAGGTCCTCCAGAGCGGCGATGACGCCGAGCGCCATCTCGTCGGTGGCGGCGAAGACCGCCGTAAAGCGCAGGCCTTTCTCATAGGCATGGCGAAGGGCGCGGTAGGCGCCCAGGCTGGTAAACTCGCCGTCCAGAAGCTGCGCACCCTGGACCTCGAGACCCGCTTCCGCCAGCACGTCCCTAAAGCCCTGGTAGCGATCGAAAAAGGCCTGGCTGCTGGTGAAGCCGCTGACGTGGACGACCTCCTCGTGCTGCAGCCGCAAGAGGTGCTCGGCGGCCTGCCGCCCGCCGCCGTAGTCGTCGGGCGCGACCCAGCGAATGCCTTCGCCGTGGCCGATGAGGACGAAGGGAACGCCTTGGCTCTGCAAGTAGGCGAGGCGCGGGTCGTCCTCTTGGGCGCCCAGGAGGATCATGCCGTCGGCGAGCC
>JALZLY010000356.1 GCA_030858465.1 Deinococcota bacterium | reverse complement strand
ATCAGATCAAACCTACCCCCTTTACCTTAGAGCCGAACGAGAGGGAAACAATGAACAATGTAGGCCACCTTTCGGAGTCGAGCTTGACCCTACTCGGATCCGCTCCAGACTCTCCATTGATTCTCATTACTTGCGTCGCTCACGAGAGCACGGTGCTCCGGCCGTGCTGAACCTTCCGGTTCGACAGTTTATTCAAGTACCGTCGCCAGACAGCTCACGATTGAGTACCCACGTATCTCGGCCCAATATCCCAATACTATGTCGGCCTATGAGTAGCAGGTGGGCCAAACGTGAGGCCATGACGAAGGGCTGACAGTCTGAACTTAGATTGAGGCAGTTGGATCTTCTACAGGAGGAAACCATGCAAAGACTACTGATCACCCTCGGAATGCTCGCGTTTGCCCTGATTCCCGGCCTCGCCGCGGCGCAGACCGTCGATCTTCTCGGCGCCGGCGCCACTTTTCCCGCGCCGCTCGTCACCGCCATGGCCGATGAGTACCGCGACGTGACCGGCGGCCGCGTCACCATCAACTACCAGTCGATCGGCTCGGGCGGCGGCATTCAGCAGTTCTTGGAGCAGACCATCATGTTCGGCATGACCGAACGCTTCTTGACCGACGAGCAGCTCGAGGAAGTGCAGGCGGCCACCGGCGGCACCGCCTTCAACATGCCGATCACCCTGGGTGACGTGGTGCCGACCTACAACCTGCCCGGCGTCGAGACCGGCCTGGTCTTCGACGGCGAACTCTTGGCCAACCTCTTTCTCGGCCGCATCGCCCAGTGGAACGACCCGCGCATCGCCGAGCTCAACCCGGACGTCGCCCTGCCGCCGCTCTTCGTGCAGGTAGTCCACCGCTCCGACGGCTCGGGCACCACGGCCATCTGGACCGATTACCTGACCAAGATCTCCGAGGGCTGGGCTGCCGAAGTGGGCTTCGGCACCAGCGTGAACTGGCCGACGGGCATCGGCGGCAACGGCAACGAGGGCGTAGCCGGGGTGGTGCAGCAGACGCCCGGCGCGCTCGGCTACAACTCGCTCGTCTACGCCACCTTAAACGACATCGCCTACGGCTACGTCGTCAACAGCGCGGGCAACGTCATCGAGCCCAGCCTGGCGGCCACCTCCGCGGCCGCGGACGTCGAGATCGCCGCTGATACCCGCGTCTCGATCACCGACACCGACGCGCCGGAGGGTTATCCCATCGCCGGCTTCGCCTGGATGCTCGTCTACGAAAACCTCGACCAGAACAACGCCATCCAGACCCGCGAGCAGGCCGAGGACCTGGTGCGCTTTATCATCTGGGCCATCACCGACGGCCAGGAGCTCGCGGAGCCGCTCGACTTCTCGAGGGTTCCCGAGGCCGTGGTCGAGCTCAACATGGATATGATCCGCGAACTCAAGTGGCAGGGCGAGGCTATCGGCGAGCAGGTTCTCGCTGAAATGACGGCTGCCGGCAACTAGCCGACCCCGACGGGACGGGCGGCCATGCCGCCCGTCCTTGGCTCTTATCATCTGGCTGCTCGAGGAGACACTGTGCAACGCCCATTCGCGCCTTCAGAGATGACGCGCCGCACCCCAAGCGCCGTCTACCGCTGGCTGGGAGACCGCATCTTTGCCGTGACGGTCACCCTGCTCGGCAGCGCCGTGATCGTGCTGGCCGCGCTGATGGCCTGGGTGCTCTGGGCCGACGCCTCGGTGCCGATCCGGCAGTTCGGCTTTTTCGGCTTCCTGACCGGGACCACCTGGGACCCCGTCATTCGGGTGAGCTTCGGCGCCTGGCCCTTTCTGTTGGGCACCTTGATCACCAGCGTCGCCGCGCTGATCCTCTCCTTTTTTCCCGCCCTGGGGGTCGCCATCTTCACGGCGGAGTACGCGCCGCGCTGGCTCGCCACCATCATCGACTACACCGTGGATCTGTTGGCGGCGATCCCCAGCGTGGTGGTCGGCATCTGGGGCATCTTCGTCTTGGCGCCGTGGTTGCGCGACACCTTGTATATGCCTGTCTTCTTGGGGACTGCCGAGCACGCGCCCTGGGCCTTGAGCTTTCTGGGCAACCCGACGGGCTACGGCCTGGTCACGGCGACGCTGGTGCTCGCCTTGATGATCGTGCCCTACACCACCGCGCTGGCCAGGGACGCCATCCGGCTGGTGCCCAAGGAGCAGCGTGAAGCGGCCTGGGCGCTCGGCGCGACGCATTGGGAGGTGATGCGCATGGCCGTGTTGCCTTACGCTCGAGGAGGGATCACCGCGGGCGCCATCCTCTCCTTCGGCCGGGCGATCGGCGAGACGATGGCGGTAGCGATGCTGATCGGCAACTCCAACACCCTGCCCTTTACCCTCTTCGGCCCTGCCGCCACCATGCCGTCGGTGATCGTGAACGAGTTCCGCGAGGCGGTCGTCAACCTGCACCGGCTCAGCCTCATGGCGATCGGCTTCTACCTCTTCCTCATCTCGCTGATCGTCAACCTGATCGCGGCCTATGTCCAGCGCAAGCTGGTGGTGGGGAGCCGCGGCCTATGAACCTGCGCGCGCGCTACCTGCGCGACCGCTTCATGCAGGGGCTCCTCCTGCTCTGCACCGCCCTGGTGCTGGTGCCGCTCGTGATCATCATCGCCTACGTGGTGGTCAACGGCGTTGGCGCCCTCAACTGGGACTTTTTCACTCAGGACCTGGGCTCGCCCGCGCGCGCGCAGCAGGGCCGGCCGACCGGTCTCGCGCACTCCATCCTGGGGACCATCGTCATCGACACCACCGCGCTCCTTGTGGTCATTCCCTTCGGGATCGGCGCGGGCATCATGCTGTCGGAGTACCCCGATCACCCCCTGAACCCCGTCCTGCGCATCTTGAACGACACCTTAAACGGCATGCCGGCCATCCTCAAGGGGCTCGTCGTCTTTGCCCTCATCGTGCGTCCGGCGGGCGCCTTTTCGGGCTGGGCCGGGGCGGTCGCGCTCGCCTTCGTCATGCTGCCGATCATCGCTCGCACGACGGAGGGGGTGCTCGGCATCATCCCCTGGTCGATTCGCGAGGCGGCCCTGGCCCTCGGGCTGCCCCGCTGGCGCGTGGTCTTGTCGGCGGTCCTGCCGGCGGCGAAAACGGGGGTGGTGACGGGCATCCTGATCGCCTTTGCGCGCGCCGCCGGCGAGGCCGCGCCGCTCCTCTTTACCTCGTTCGGCAACAACTACCTGCCCAGAAACCCGTGGAACCCGCTAAACTATCTGGTCAGGGAGGCCGACACCTTGCCGCAGCGCCTCTACAGCCTGGCGATCAGCCCCTACCGGCAGTGGCACGAGATGGGTTGGGCGGCGGGGATCATCCTGCTCGCCCTGGTGATGGTCGCGTTTCTGGCGGCGCGCCTGGCGACGCGCCAGCGCTACTAGACCAGCGCTACTAGACCAGCGCTACTAGAGAGGAGAAGGATGGCAAGTCGCCTTAGAGAAGGGCAAACCCGGCCCGCCACGCCGGGGCCCACCGCTGCGGGCCTGCCCCAGCGGGCTGCCGAAACTGCGGCTGCCGAGACCGTGATTCGCCTGGAAACGAAAGGCCTGACGGTTCATTACGGCGCCGCCGTGGGCGTTCAGGACATCAGCCTGCCGGTCTACGACCGCAAGGTGACGGCGCTCATCGGGCCGTCGGGCTGCGGCAAGAGCACCTTTTTGCGCGCCTTGAACCGCATGCACGATCTCACCCGCGGCGCCAAGGTCACGGGACAGGCGTTCCTGGACGGCGCCGACATCTACGCGCCCAAAGTAGACCCGGTGACCATCCGGCGCAAGATCGGTATGGTCTTTCAAAAGCCCACGCCCTTCCCGACCATGTCGATCTACGACAACGTCGTCGCCGGCTTAAAGCTCGTCGGCGTCCGCAAGCGCGCCCTGCTCGACGAGGTGGCCGAGCGGGCGCTTCTGCAGGCGGCCCTGTGGGACGAGGTCAAGGAGCGGCTGGGGGCGGCGGCGAGCGGCTTGTCGGGCGGCCAGCAGCAGCGCCTGTCGATCGCCCGGGCCTTGGCGGTCGAGCCCGAAGTGCTGCTCATGGACGAGCCCACGAGCTCCTTGGACCCGCAGTCCACCAAGCGCATCGAGGATCTCCTCGAGACGCTCAAGGACGAGGTCACCATCGTCATCGTCACCCACAACATGCAGCAGGCGGCGCGAATCTCGGATTACACCGGCTTCTTTTTTGAAGGCCAGCTCATCGAGTTTGGTACCACCGACAAGATGTTCACCAACCCCAAGGAGCGGCGCACCGAGGACTACATCACCGGGCGTTTCGGCTAGAGGCGGCGGGGCTCGAGCGATAGGGCGTACTCACACCGTCTGGAGCGCCCCAACCGTCACCGCTTGCCCGCGCCTCACTCGCCCTCCCCGACCTCCGGTCGCCGCCCCTGCACCTCGCCCGGGCCTAAGTCAAGATCGCGCTCCGCGGCGACCTCTTCCGCGCGGTAGGGCTCAAAGTCCTCATCTAGCAGCTCGTCGTTGCCCCAGGCGGTCAGCGTGTGGTTCAAGATGGCGGCGATGGCGGCGTCCGAGAGGTGAGGCCAGGGCGGCATCGCGCCGTGGTACTGGGCGCCCTCTACGGTGATCGGCCCGCGCAGGCCGTAGAGGACGACGTGCGCGAGGTAGTCGCGGCCCTCCTCGGCCCTATAAAGCGCGGGAACGTGGCCCGCGAGCGGCGGAAAGGCGCCGCGCACTCCCTGCCCCTGGGCTTGGTGGCAGCTCGAGCAGTTGGTCAGGTAGAGGGCTTCGCCATCGAGGTCGTCTTCGGAAGCGTCCGCGCCGTCGCCGGCTTCTCCTTGTTCGAGCGGTGGTTCGGTGCCCAGATAGCTGGCGAGGTAGTCGACGATCTCTTCGAACTCGTCGTCCGTGACCACCAGGCCAAACGAGATCATCTGGTGGACCAGCCCCTCCCAGCGCGAGCGGCTGAAGGTCGAGCCGACGATAAAGTCGAGGCCGTGACAGGTCTGGCAGGTGGCGAGAACGAGATCCCTGCCCGGCCCCTCGGGCAGGGCGTCGGCTTGCGCCACTGCCCCGGCGGCGAGCGCGAGGATGAGGACGGCGATAAGGCTGCGAACCCGGTTCATCGGTTGGCCTCACGACAAAAAGGGAAGCCCTCAGACGGGCCGAGGGCTCGGACACACGGCTTGATCAAGTGACGTTGACGCGGATGCGCTCGACGGCGTTCCACTCGTAGCCCGAGGGGTTCCAGAAGAGGTCGCCGCGCAGCGGCTGCGAGTGTCCGGCGTCGTCCACGGCGCGCACCCAGACCTCGCGCTCGCCCGCCTCGAGCTCGACTAGCGCGCGCCACAGGCTCCAGGCGTAAGGGCCCTCGGCCGCCTCGAGTTCGGCCTGGTGCCAGCTTTCGCCCTCGTCGCTCGACACTTCGACCGCGACGACGCGGCTGCGGCCGGCCGTCCAGGCCGGGCCGCTGAACTCGACGGCGCCCGCCTCGACCTCCTCGCCGCCCAAGGGCGCCCAGACGAAGCTCTTGGTGTTTTGCAGCCAGTTGGGGCGGCTGTTGGCTTCGGTAAAGGTGAACTCTTCGCCGGGCTCCAAGCGCTCATGGGGCACGCGGTAGCGCGGCAGCTGGTTGGCGTTGGTCGTCGGCCGCGCGTCGAAGCGCAGCTGATTCAGCCACTTGATGTTGTTGATGCCGTAAAAGCCCGGCAGGATGAGCCGGACGGGGCCGCCGTGGACCGCCGGGATGGGCTCACCGTTCATCTCAAAGGCGATGATGGCGTTGCCCATCACGTCCGCTAAGGGCACGCTGCGCTCGAGGTCGGGACCCGTCGGCGCGGCCGGCCGGTCCTGACCCCCCGCCGTCAAGAAGCGCGCGTCCTCGTGAAGCTCGTAGTCCGCCAGAAAGTCGCTCAGCCTGACGCCGCCAAAGGTGATGTTCGCCGTCGCGCCGTGGCGCCACTGCGCGCCCGACGCCCGCTCGAAGTCCGAGAAGAAGGCGCGCCCGTTGCCCGAACACTGCATCACCATCTCGACCTCGGCCGGCTCCACGTCCAGGTCGCGGATGTCGCCGGCGCGCACAAAACCGACGCGGTTGACGAGGCCGGTCACGTAGATCTCCCAGTCCTCCAAGGACGCGGGGGAAGCGTCGGTGTTCAGGTGCCCCTCGAGGTCTTGGTTGTTGCGGATGTACATGTACGCCTTGTCGGTGATGCGGCCCTCCCGGAGCACGTCGAGCGGCGTTTCCATCTGCACGGGCTGCTGCGTGTGCACGATCATGCCGTCGAGTTTGCCCGTCACCAGTTCGGAGGCCGGCGGCGCGTCCTGCGCCCAGGCGCGGCTGCCGATACGGGGCAAGCCCGCAGTGACCGCGGCCGTCAGCCCCAGACGGCGCATAAAGCTGCGCCGATGCAGCTTGGAACGGAGCGCCTTGTCGATGGCCTCTTGAAGCAGATTGCTCGCCACTGTCGTCCTCCTATGGAACATGGATGTTGACTCCCTGCATTATGGAGGGCTCGTCAGGCTTTGTCAATGTTACGGTACTCCTGCCTACGTCGGGCTTCACCCCAAGGACGCCGAAGGGCTGGGGCTTCAAACGCAGCCAGATCGACTTCGGCTGAGTGCAAGAATCCAGAGGGCCGATGGACCCGCACCGGCCCTCTGGATTCTTCTCACCTGCCCGATTCTTCTCGAGTGTCAAGCGCTGAACCCTAAAGAGGACACCTTTGCAGTAGGATGCAAAGCATGGAGCCAGGATGAAAAGCCTCATCGACCAGCACGGCCGGGTAGTTCGGGACCTGAGAATCAGCGTCACCCCGCGCTGCAACTTCGCCTGCTCCTACTGCGACCCGCTGGGCATGGGCCACAAAGACCCCTCGGGCACGGTCTCGGTTGAAGACGTCAACAATGTCGTCAAGGCCGCGGCGGGACTGGGCATGGAGTCGGTCAGGTTCACCGGCGGCGAGCCCCTCATCCGCAAGGAACTGCCCGAGATGATCCATAACGCCAAGCATGTGGTGGGCATTCAGGACGTGGCCGTCACCACCAACGCCAGCCTCCTGGCGCGCCGCCTGAAGGAACTCCTGGCCGCCGGCATGGACCGGGTCAACATCTCGCTCGACGCTTTAGACCCCGAGGTCTTCAAGAGGGCGACCGGCGGCGGCGATATCAGACCCGTGTGGCAGGGTATCGAGGCGGTCCTCGAGGCGGGCCTGCACCCGGTCAAGCTGAACGCGGTGATGATACGCGGCGTCAACGACGGCGAACTCTCCAGGCTGGCCGAGCTGACGAGGGACCTGCCCATCCACGTCCGTTACATCGAGTACATGCACCTCAACAACGCGCCCACGGATGATTACTTTCGCGCCTTTATGCCCGGTCGCGACATGAAAGAGGCGCTGGAACGGGAACTGGGCGAGCTTCTGCCCGTCGAGACCGACCCCAGCGCGCCGGCCAGGCTCTTTAGGGTGCCTGGCTGGCAGGGGGCCATCGGCTTCATCAACCCGGTGTCCGAGCCCTTCTGCGGGGCCTGTAGCAGGATGCGGCTGACCTCCGACGCTAAGGTGCGGCCCTGCCTGATGACCGACCGTGAGCTGGACATGCGGCCGGCGCTCCTCGCCGCTGATCCCATTGCCGCCATCCAGGAGGTCTTCCTCGTTGCCGCGCACAGGAAGGTCGCCTCGGGCATCACCACGCCCGTCAACCGGCCGCGGACGATGGTGGCGATCGGGGGTTAGCGAGACCCCGCTGCCTGTGGGACTCGTCGGCCCGCAGCAGGACGAGTCGCCAACGCCGCCCCTGCACACCCCGGTTCTGGGTCGCTCGAGCCGAGCCGCCCGGGCGCTCTTCAGGTCGCCGCTGAGGGCTGCGACCACCGAGCGGACCTGTTCGTAGCCCGTGAGCATCGTTCGTGCATCGATAGCATTAGGCACATAGAAGATTGTCAATATGCTTGCCCCGTGCCCACCGTTCTTGATCCAAGGCTTGAGGCTGAGAAATAGACACATTGACATATGTCTATTTCTCGTCTAGACTGGGCTCATGGATAGCCTGGTCTACCGGCTTAAAGCCCTCGCCGACCCCGTCAGGCTCCGCATCCTGGACTTCCTGCTCGAGCCCGTCTTAAGCTGTTGCAGCCGCGAGGACGGCGTCTGCGCCTGCGACCTCGAGACCTTCTTGGGCCTCAGCCAGCCCACCGTCAGCCACCATATGAAGCTGCTGGTGCAGGCGGAGCTGGTGACGGCCGACAAGCGCGGGCGCTGGGTCTACTACGCCCTTGATCGCCAAACCATCGAAACGGTAACGGCGCGCCTGGCTCGCTATATAGCGCCCGTCGCCACTGCCGCCGACTAGGAGGGAGGTGAGATCATGAATGAAGGTCACATCTTTTTTGCCGAGCAAGATGATTGCTGCGCTTGCTGCGAGTTCTGCGAGCTGACCGGTTGCGACTGCGCCTGCTGCGGTTAGTCCGGACCTTTCTGGGGCGCCTCTCTCGCGCCCGGCCACGGCCTGGGGAGGCTAATCATGAGCGTGTTTGGATGAGGCTGCTCGTTCTCTGCACCCACAATTCGGCGCGCAGCCAGATGGCCGAGGGCTGGCTCCGCTACTACGCCAAGGAGTTCAGCCTCGAGGCCGAGGTCTTCTCGGCGGGCACCGAGAGGACGAAGGTCAAGGCCGACGCGGTCGCGGTGATGGCGGAGGTCGGCGTCGACCTCCGCGGCCACCACTCCAAAACGCTCGATGAGCTGCCCGATCCCTGGAACTTCGACCTGATCATGACGGTCTGCGACTCGGCCAACGAGGCCTGCCCCAGCTACCCTGCCGCGACGCGGCGTCTCCACCTCGCCTTTCCCGACCCGAGCGGCGCGCCCCTGGAGCGCTGGCGCGAGGTGCGAGACCGCATCGGCGAGATGAGCCGAACATTCGTCTGGGCGCTGGTCCAGGGCCGGACACCCAGCGAGGCCGAGCTGACCGGGACGCCGACGTGATACAGTCGTTGATGCAGCCATTGATTGAAGCCATGAGGCTCCCAAACCCCGATGAGGCGTAAAAGCTGGCTCGCCGAGTTCATCGGCAGCTTCGCGCTGCTCTTTATCGGCGTCGGGGCGATCGCCGCGGGTGGCGACCTGGTCGCCGTGGCGCTGGCGCACGGCCTCACCATAGCAGCGATGGTGACGGCCTTTGGCCCGCTGTCGGGAGCGCACTTCAACCCGGCGGTAACGCTCGCCTTTCTCGTCACCGGCCGGATAGGGGCCGTCACGCTCCTGAGCTACTGGAGCGCCCAGCTCGCCGGCTCGAGCCTGGCGACGGCGCTCCTGGCCTCTCTCTACGGCGCCGAGGCTCTCGTCGCTTCTCGCTACGGCGCGCCGCGTCTCCAAGAGGGCCTGAGCCTCTGGGCGGGGGCGGGCATCGAGAGCGTGATCACTTTTTTTCTCGCCACGGTCATCTTCGCCGTGACTATCCAGCGCCACGCCAACGCCGGGCTCTATATCGGCGCGGCGGTGACGCTCGGCGCGCTCGGCGCCGGGCCGCTGACGGGCGCGGCCATGAACCCGGCCAGGGCCTTTGGCCCGGCGCTCGTGAGCGGCGCCTGGGAGGGACAGTGGATCTACTGGCTGGGGCCCTTCGCGGGCGCCGCCCTGGCCGCGCTGGTCCTCGACTACGTCTACCATAGGCCCGCTGCGCAGGGCGTGCTCGAGACGCCGCCGCAAAGCCACGGATAGGCGCTCCGAGGCGCACGCCGACGATATGGTAGGCTGGCTCCAGGAGGAACAGTTTGTGGATTTCAAGGTCGGCGACAACGTAGTCTATCCTTCCCAGGGCGCCGGAATCATCAAGGAGAAAACCTCGCGCGCGGTCCTGGGAGAAACACAGGACTACCTCAAGATCAGCTTTATCAAGAGCGACATGGAGGTCTTGGTGCCGCTCAAAAAGGGCGCCGAGGTCGGCCTGCGCCTCACCGTGACCAAGGACGACCTGCCCAAGCTCTTTGAAGCCGTCTCCAAGGGCGAGATCGCCCTGCCGAGCCAGTGGACGCCGCGCTACCGCGCCGAGCAGGAGGTGCTCTCGACCGGCGACGCCTTCGACCTCGCCAGCATGATCGGCGCTCTGGCCGCCCGCGATGTCGAAAAGGGTCTGGCCGCCACCGAGCGCCAGGTCATGGAGGACGCCAAGAGCATGCTTGCCAGCGAGATCGCCGTGGTCGAGGGCACCGGCCTGCAAGCCGCCATGGCCAGGATCGACGAAGCCGCCAGCCACGCCTAGCGCCGTTGACCGGGCCGCTCTACTCGCCGGCGGTGGTAAGGGACCTGTTGAGCCGCTACGGGCTCAGACCCGACAAGGCCTTTGGGCAGAACTTTCTCATCGACGGCAACATCTTGGCGCGCATCGTCGAGGCGGCGCGGCTGGAGCCAGGGGATACGGTCTTGGAGATCGGCCCTGGCCTGGGCGTCTTGACCCGCGAATTGGCGGCGCGCGCCCGCGAGGTCGTCAGCGTCGAGCTCGACGGGCGCCTGCTGTCCGTTTTGAACGAGACCCTGGCGGACTGCCCCAACGTGAGGCTGGTCCACGCCGACGGCCTGACTTTCGACTTGGACATCTTGCCGCGGAACAGCCTGCTCGTCGCCAACCTGCCCTACAACGTCGGCACCGCCATGCTCACGCGGGCCCTGGTGTCCGGGCGCTTTAGGCGGCTCGTCTGCCTGCTGCAAAAGGAGGTGGCCCGTCGCCTCACGGCCGCGCCCGGCAGCGAGCTCTACGGCGCCTTGAGCCTGCTCGTCGCCCACTTCGCCGCGGCCGAGATCGTCCGCGAGGTGCCGCCTTTGGCCTTCCTGCCCGCGCCCGAGGTGACGAGCAGCGTGGTCAGGCTCGAGGTCGATCCCGCGGCGCGCCCGGCTCCCGAGCTCTTCAGGCTCATCCACCAAGGCTTTCGCCACCGTCGCAAGACCCTGAAAAGAAACCTGGTGATGGCAGGGCGTGCGGCCGGGCTCGTCGAAGAGGCGCTCGAGGCGTTGGGGCTCGATGCCAGGGTCCGGGCGGAGGCGCTGTCCCTGGAGCAGTTCGGGGCGCTAAGACAGCGACTTGACCAACACCCCCGGGAGGATAGGGTATAATCGCGCAAGCATCTTTGCGGAGCGCGAGGCTTGCCTCGCGGGAGAGAGTGGCAGGAGAGAGTAAATGCCTAAGTTTTTTGTTGTCGGCGACGTGACCGTCGATCAAATGTATTTCGTCAGCGAGCTTCCCGAGCCCGGCGGCGAGGTGAGCGCGAGCCGGGCCATGATGGAGCCGGGCGGCGCGGGCGGCACCATCGCCACCGCGCTCGCCTGGCTCGGCAACGAGGTGCTCTTGGCGGCGCGCGTCGGCACCGGACCCTTCGCGGAACTGGCGCTCAGGCGCGTCACCGAGGCCGGCGTCGAGAGCCGGCTGGTGCAGCGCGACAAGGACGTGCAAACGAGCAGCGTGACCCTGCTGATCACCCCCGACACGGAGCGCACCATGATCAGCGTCGGCGGCGCCAGCCGCAACTTGGACGCCGCCGAGCTGCGGGCCGATGACGTCGCCGCTTGCGACGCGCTGGTCATGAGCGCCTACAGCCTGATGGGCGGCTTGCAGCGCGAGTACGCGGTGAGGGCGCTCGAGGCCGCCAGGGCGGCCAGGCTGACCACCTTTATCGACATGGGCTCGGGCGCGGTCAATGCCCTCAGGGGCCGCCTGATCTCGCTCGTGCGCGAGGTGGATTACCTTTTGATGAACCAGCGCGAGCTCTATACGCTCACCGGCCATACCTCGATCTCGGACGCGGTGGTGGGCTTGGCCGAGCACGGCATCAAGCGGGTCATCGTCAAGGTCGGCGAGATGGGCTCGATCGTCATCACCCCCGAGCTCACCGAGCTCGTCGATCCCTTCGTCGTGGACGGCATCGTGGATTCGACGGGCGCCGGCGACTGCTACACCGCGGCCTTTGCCCACGGCATCATGCAGGGTTACGACCTCCAGTACGCCGCCAAGCTCGGCAACATCGCCGGCGCCCTCAGCGCCACCGTGGTCGGGGCGCAGAGGTACCACCTCGACGCCGGGGCCATCGAAGGCTACACCAAGAGCATGAGCATGACGGTACTGCAAGGGGTCAAGATCTAGGTGGGAACAGGAGTCAGCAGGTCCGCGCCGCTCGAGGCGGCTGCCCTATGACGCGGCCGGTGAAACGGCTGGCGGTCTGCCTGCTGTGGCTGTCGCTGGGGGTCGCCTCCGCACAGGGCGACTTCGAGCGGCGCTTCGAGGCGGCCTGGCGGCTGGTGGCCGAGCGCTACTGGGACCTCTCGCAAGTCGCCGTGGACTGGGACGAGGTGAGGGCGCGCTACGCGCCGGACGCGGCGGCGGTCGACGGCGACGACGCGCTCTACGCGCTCCTGGAGAGCATGTACCAGGAACTCGGCGACAACCACTCGGTCTTCGTGCCGCCGGCGCGGGTTTTGAGCATCCGCGAGCTGTACGGCGACCTGCCCTGCCTGGGCGTCTTTGCGGTGGACGATCTCAGCCGCGGCGGCAACGTGAGCTACCGCCTCCTGGACGGCGGCATCGGCTTTATCGAGCTTCCCGATCTGGTGGTGGCCGGCTCGGCGCAGGATCTGCGCGCCGCCGTCCAGACCCTGGTGCGGCAGGGCGCGAGCGGGCTGGTGCTCGACCTGCGCGGCAACCCGGGCGGGCGTCTGCTCGAGATGATGCAGGCGGCGGGCGTCTTCACGGGCGGCTTCTTGTGGCGGGTGGTGACCACCTGGACCCTGCCCGTGCCCTATCCCGCCCTGGGCGGCGTCGAGACCGACTTGCCGCTGGCGGTCCTCGTCGACGCCGGCGTCAACTCCGCCGCCGAGGGCTTGGCCGGCGCCCTGCAGACCTCGGGCCGGGCGACCATCGTCGGCGAGACGACGGCGGGCAACGTCGAGGCGGTCTTGCCCTTCTGTCTCGCCGACGGCTCGCAGGCCTGGATCGCCACGGGCGTCTTAGCGCCGCTCCTGGGCGCCACCTGGGAGGGGCGCGGGGTCGAGCCCGACCTCGTCACGCTGCCCGCAGAGGCCCTGGAGGCGGCGCTCGAGTTCTTCAGGACCCGATCAGAATGACGTGGACTACGCCGGGGCCGTGGACCCCGGTGGTCAGGGTGAGTTCGATGTCGGCGGTGCGGCTCGGGCCGGTCGCCTGCACCCAGGCGCTCGGCATGGCCCGGTAGTGGCTTTCCAGCGCCTCGGCCACCGTCGGCACGAGCTGCGCGACGTTTAGGAGGGCGACGTGGTGCATGGGCAGGAGCGAGTCCCGGCGGCCCGCCTCGCTCGTCAGGACCAGTGTGCCGGTGGCGGCGATCCCGTACCTCGCGCCGGTGATGCCCACGTCGGCGTCCCCGGGGTGGTCGGCCTGGGGGATGCCCAGATCTTCGATGACCTCGTCGACAACCCCGTCCGCACTGCGCAAGAAGGATTTGGCCCCGAAAGCCGCCACGAGTTCCCGCAGACAGCCCTTGGCTTCCGCCAGGTCAGCGACGCGGTGGACGTGGCCGCCGACCAGCGTGAGCTCGGCCGCGAAGAGGTCGGCGAGTTCGGCCGCGTCCCAGTCCGCAAGCGGGGCCAGGAGTGGCGGCGGCTCTTGAGCGGGCTGGCCGGGGTGCCTGTGAAGCGCGTCCCGCACGCGCTTCAAGAAGGCGTCCTTGGTCATTCCCGACCCTTCACGACATGGTCCTTCACGACATGGTCCTTCACGACATGATTCACGAGAGGCCCTCGCGCCAGAGCTGCCTGAAGGACTTCTTGGCCGGGGCCGGTAGGTCGCGCTCGGCGAGCCACTCCTTTAGGACCGGCAGGGCAGGTGCCGTCATGTGCCCGTCCCGCTCGAAGAGGCCGCTGCCCAGGCGCGCCCCGGCCGCGCCCAAGGCCCAGAGGTGTGGGCGCTGCGCGACGAAGGCAAAGGCGCCGACGGCCGCCCCTTCGGCCCTGGGCGACAGGCCCGCTTCGGCGCTGCGCCGGCGGTGCTCGATGAGGAGCTCGGGCAGAGGGATCTTGACGGGGCAGACCTCACCGCAGGCGCCGCAGAGGCTGCTCGCCTGGGGGAGCTGGCGGGTCGCCTCGAGCCCCAGCAGCCCAGGGTCCAAGACCGCGCCGATGGGTCCGGGATAGACCCAGCCGTAGGCGTGGCCGCCGATCTGCTGGTAGACCGGGCAGCTGTTCAAGCAGGCCCCGCAGCGGATGCACCTGAGGGCGTCGCGCAGCTTGGGGTCGGCCAGGACGGCGCTGCGGCCGTTGTCCACGATGAGCAGGTGAAACGCCTCGGGTCCGTCGCGCTCGCCCTGGCGCCTGGGCCCGGTGATCAGCGAGACGTAGGAGCTAGCCTTCTGGCCGGTGGCCGATCTGGGCAGCAGCGCCAGAAAGGCGGGCAGGTCGCGCAGGCGGGGGAGGACCTTCTCGAGCCCCATCATCGCCAGGTGGACCCTGGGCAAGGAGGTGGTCAGGCGGATATTGCCCTCGTTCTCGACCAGGACGATGGTGCCCGTCTCGGCGACGGCGAAGTTGGCGCCGCTGATGCCCATGTCGGCCTCCAAAAAGCGGTCGCGGAGGACCCTGCGGGCGGCCGCCGTGAGCGTCGCTACGTCGCTGCCGAGGGCGGTGCCCAGCCGTTCGTGAAAGAGCCGGTCGATCTGCTCCTTGGTCTTGTGGACGACCGGGGCGATGATGTGGCTCGGCCAGCCGTGCTCGAGCTGCAGGATGTACTCGCCCAGGTCGGTCTCGATCGGGCTGACGCCCGCCCTTTCCAGGGCCTCGTTCAGCCCGATCTCTTCGGAGAGCATCGACTTGGACTTGACGGCCGTCCTGACGCCCGCCTCCCTAGCGAGCCGGGTGACGACGGCATTGGCCTCGGCGGCGTCCGCGGCGAAGTGGACCTCTCCGCCCAACCTCTCGACGCTGGTCACCAGCTCGTCTAAGTAGACGTCCAGGTGTTCCAAGGTGTGCGCCTTGACGGCGGCGCAGTAGTCGCGCAAGTCCTCGAAGGAGGCCAGGGCGGCGACCGCCGCCTTGCGCCGGGACACGAACTGGCCCGTCGCGCGGCGCATGGCGGTCTGCAGCATCTCGTCGTGAAGGGCCCTTTTGGCGTTGTCCTTAAAGGTCTGGGTGGTGACTTCCATGGTGCTCCTTGTCTAGGCTGCGGCCCTGGCTCGCTCGACGCCGCGCCAGAGGAGTTCGGCGATGTGGATGACCTCGAGCTTCGCGGCCTCATCCGACTCCCCACGGCTCGAGCCCTCGCGGCGCAGGGTGCCGGAGAGCTGCATGAGGCAGCCGCCGTCGGTCGAGGTGAGCACCGCCGCCCCCGTGGCGTGGATGCCCGGCAGCTTGGCGCGCGCCATCGCCGCGCTGATCTCGGGCATCTTGACCGAGAAGAGGCCGCCGAAGCCGCAGCAGACGTCGCTGCCCTCGGCCTCGACGAGTTCGGCGCCCGCGGCCTTGAGGAGCCTTCTGGGTGCCTCGCGCACGCCCATGAAGCGCATGGCGTGGCAGGAGTCGTGGTAGGTCACGCGCGTGCCCGACAGGTCGGCGCCGATGTCCTCTTGGCCCAGGACCTCGGTGATAAAGGTGGTCAGCTCGAAGGTGCGCTCGGCCAGCCCGCGAGCGGCCGCGTAGGCCGGGCCGTCCTCGCTGAAGAGGTCGGGGTAGTGCCCGAGCATGGCCCCGCAGGAGCCCGAGGGCAGGACCACGTAGTCGGCGCCCCCGAAGACCCCGATATGGTGCCTGGCGACGGCCCTGGCCTCCCGGTGGTAGCCCGCGTTGTAGGCGGGCTGGCCGCAGCAGGTCTGGCCTTCGGGAAAGGCGACCTCGGCGCCCAAGTGGCGCAGGAGCTTGACCGTCGCCACCGCGACCTGGGGAAAGAGCTGGTCCGCCAGACAGGTGGCGAAGAGCGAGACGCGCAAGGAGTGACCCCTTTCCCCTCGAGTATACCCCGGCGCTATACCCTGCCGTGCTCGAGGGCCGGAGGGCGCGCCGGTCACCGCCGGCGTACAGCGGTATGAGCGCTGAGCGGTATGGACTCTGAGCGGTATGAATTCTGGCCCGGCTGTCGCGGCTCTGATCTGGGCACGGTCCTGAACGCGATTCCGCTTCCTGTTCTCGATCGGAACGAGGACGCAGATCCTTAGCTCGTCTTGAACGTCGCCGAAGGAACGGGATATCCGCGTTTTGCTACGGTCGCTGTACGCGTCATACCTTAGGCTTCTACAGAAGGAAAGGAGCAATCATGGCGGAAAAGACAACTTGGCCCGATCTGGCTATCGCGCTCTTCGAGCGACTCACCGAGCGCGGGGCGGTCATCAACTACGAGTTCAAGGACATGGTGGTGGAGGTGCCCAGAGATACCGGCAATGACTCACCCAGGGCGGTGTGGCGGCTGGACGGTCAGCTGCGCGTGACCACCGACGAGCCGGCGAAGTAGCGCGGCAGCGATGCTGCGCATCGATGCCAGTCTGGACATCAGCGTCGACGGCCAGCCCGCGCGCTTGCGCGGATCTGGTCGTGTCCTTCGTTTCGAAGTCGAGGAGACGGGCCTCCTCAGGCGCCTCGCTGCGGGTGTCCAGCAGCCCAGCGTGGATATAGGTGAGGTCCTCGCCGAGCAGGGGTTGACCGTAGAGGTCGCCGACCGCAAGGGAACCCTGCTCGTCATCGGCGCGAACGCCCGGCCCGGACCCCTCAACCGCTTTACCGGTTCGAAGTTCATCTCGCCCACGAGCTACGGCGCGGTGATGCGGCTCATTTTGAACGGCTGAAGGCCGCTTCAAAGGCCTGCCCCAGCGAGAGCAGGAGCGCTTCCTGGCCCGGCCTCGCAGCCAGCATCAGGCCCACCGGCAAGCCCTCCGAGCTGAGGCCGCAGGGCAGGCTGAGCGCGGGCGTTCCCAGAAAATTGAACACCATGGTATTGCGCAAGACCTTGTTGTTTGTCGAAAGGTAGAGCTCATCCGTCGCCACCTCGACTATCTTGGGCGGCAGGACGGCGACGGTCGGGGCGACGACGACTTCATAAGCCTCGAACGCTTCCCAGAAGCGGCGCTGCAGGCCGCGACGCTCCTGGCCCAGGCGGATGTAGTCCTTGGCGGGCCGGTCCCTGAACGGCAGGATGCGCGTGACCACGCGCGGGTCCATGTCCGCGCCGCGCCTGTCAATCATCTCCTCGTAGAGCGCCAGCGCCTCGTGCCCGGCGAAGGAGCCGTAGCGTTCGTAGAGCGCGGGGATCTCGCGCAGGATCTCGGCTTCCCGGCGCCCCTGCCGCGCGCCGAGCTCCTGCAGCAGGCCGCAGGCGGCGTCGAAGCAGCGGGCGACCTCGGGCGCCAAGCCGTCTTGCAAGACGGCCTCGGGTACGAGCAGCCTGAGCCCTTTCGGGTTCGCGGGCGGCAGGGGTGCCGGGGGCAGGGCGAGCAGCGCGCGCCACAGGTGCCAGCCATCCTCGACGGTCCGGGTGATGGGGCCGAGGGTATCGAGGGTGAGCGACAGCGGCGTCACCCCCTCCAGCGGCAGGGAGCCGTCCGTGGTCTTGAGCCCCACTAGGCCGTTGAAGGCCGCGGGGATGCGCACCGAGCCGCCGGTGTCCGAGCCGATGGCGGCGCAGGCCAGGCCGCCGGCGACCGCCACCGCCGAACCCGACGAGGAGCCGCCGGGCAGGCGCTCCGGGTCGAAGGCGTTCCGGGGCGTGCCGAAGTGCGGGTTGATGCCGAGGCCCGAAAAGGCCAGCTCGGTCATGGTGGTCTTGCCCAAAAAGACCGCGCCCGCCTCGTCCAGCCGTGCCGCCACCGGAGCGTCCGCGGCGGCCGCTGGCCCCTCGGCCAGCACCTTCGAGCCCGCCGCCGTCACCTCGCCGCGCGTGCCAATCAGGTCCTTGAGCGCGAGCGGCACCCCTTGCAGCGGCCCCAGGTCGGTGCCGGCCGCGAACAGAGCGTCGGCGCGCTTCGCCTGCGCTCGCGCCCGTTCCTCGGTGACGAGGCGGTAGACGGGGCCGGGCTCGAGGCGGTCCAGATAGGCCTCGGTCACGTCCGTAGGGGTGAACTCGCCGCGGCGGTAGGCGCTGGCGAGTTCGGTCAGCGAGAGGGCGGTCGGGTCGCGGTCCATACCCGCAGTATAATGAGCTGAGCCCAAAAAGTGACCCGTATTCGTCTTGGGTCCGAATACGGGTCGGCCACCTGAGGGAATAATCAAGGGCTGACCCAATGATAAGCTCTCCGTGCTCGCCGCGCCATCCGCCAAAGGTCTTAGGGAGACTAGGTCTCTAGTCTTAAGACTAGAGTCTTAAGACTCTAGTCTTAAGACCCAGCCGCTAGGGGCTGATCTCGACCGCCGGGGCGTGAGGAAACGAGAGCCGGGCCGGAAAGAGTTCGGCGGCCGGCAGCGCGGGCTCGAGCGTGAAGGGCAGGGTGCAGCGCAGCGTCTGGCCGGGCCGTAGTTCGGCCTGGCAGCGCCCCATGTGGGGAAGGGGCTTGAAGACCTTGCCGCCCGCGCTGGTCAGCGTGAAGCGGTCGAGCGATGCCGTCAGCGCGACCTCACCCGCGTTGACGACGGTGACGACCAGGTCGAGCCGGTCATAGCAGCGTGCGCCCCCTTCCCGGCCAATCCCTTCCTGGCTACAGGTGTAGACGTTGGTGTAGCTCTTGCGCACGTCGAAGAGTTCCACGCTGGGCTCTCCAAGGCTCCCCGCGCCGCTGCAGCCGAGCAGCGTGAACAGCAACAGGAGCGAAATCCTAGCTCGTACCATCAAACCCTCCCGGGCCGGCCTGTGCCCGCGTTTGGCCGCGGTCTCGAGACGCTGCCGCCTGCGCCGATGTCTCCCATAACTGTCTCCAACAACCGACTCCAGTGACCGACTCCGACGACCGGTTATACCAGATTGCAAGTCGGCGCGGTTGCAAGTCGCACAGGCGGCTTTCGTCCGCGCCGCTTGCCGGGAACGCTCGGTTAGCGAGGGCAGGCGCAAGACCCGTTCTGCTCCGCTTTTCATCCCGTGGCCTGAAGGCCGGTCCCAAGAGACGGCAGCGGGCATCGGCGCGGACGAAGTGCCGCGGCCGGCATAGAATAGAGCTATGAAAACCGCCATTCTCTTCGACTTCGATGGCACCCTCGTCACCTACAGGGGCAACTTTCCCACGCTCATGTTTGCCGTGGCCGACGGTCTCGAGATTCCCGCCGAAGACCGCGAAGCCTTTGCCGACGAGCTCGTGCAGGGGCTCCTGCGCGACGGCGCGGTGACCCTCCACTCGGCGGCGCTGAGCGCCTTGCAGATCTTGGGCTACCGTGCGCCCGCTGCTATGGACGAGGTGATAGAGAGGACGCTTCTGGCCTATAGCCACGACATCAGGGTGCGGCCGGGGGCGCGCGAACTCTTGGCGCGGGCGGCGCGGGAGATGCCGCTGGCGCTAGTCACCAACGGGCCGAGCGACATGCAGCGGCGGGCGCTCGAAGCCTCGGGTCTGGCCGGCTACTTCGAGAGCGTACTCATCTCGGGCGACGACGACGTGGCCTCGCGCAAACCCCACCCCCTCATCTTCGGGCTCGCCTGCGAGCGCCTGGGCGTCCTGCCCCGGCACACGCTGATGGTCGGCGACAACCGCGAGGCGGACATTAGCGGCGCCCTGGCGTCCGGCCTGCAGGCGATCGAGGTGGGGCCGGACGCGGACCTGCTCGCGCTCTACGGCGTGATCAAAGACTACCTCGAGGCCGGCTAGCGCGCAACTCCTTTTATTCCCTCGTGGGTGTTGAGCATGGTCCTCCTCCAGGAAGGGGTAAGGATGGTCGTTTACTCGAGCAGCATGTCGCGGAGCGGGCGGCGGCCGCGCCGGAAGCCGACGTGGCCGACCACCACGCCCTGCACCTTGACCTGCTGGGTGGGCAGACGGATGGGCGCGTAGGCGGGGTTTTCGGCGATGAGCAGAACCGTGCCGTCCTGCTTGTACAGGCGCTTTAAGGTAGCGCTCTCCTCGTCGGGCAAAAAGGCCACCACGATCTCGCCGTCCATGACCTCTTCGCTGGGTCTGACCACCACGTAGTCGCCGGGAAAGTAGCCCGCGCCGGTCATCGAGTCGCCGTCTACCTTGAGCAGGAAGTCCTGCTCTTGCAGGGGCAGGAGGTCGGTCAGGCGGTTGGTGTAGCCCTCGAGGTTCTCGGCGGCGTGGATGGGCTCGCCCGCGGCGATGCTGCCCAAGACGGCGAAGCCGGGCCCGCCCAGGAGCGCGCGCGCCCTCTCGGTCAGGGCGGGGCTGAGGCTCTGCCGGCTCTGCGCCCTGAAGGTGAGGTAGCCGAGCCCGCGCAAGGCCCAGACGTGCTCGCGGCTGTTCTGGCGGCTGATGCCCAAGCGCGTTGCCAGTTCCGTGACGGTCGGCGCGCGGCCCAGCTCGTCCTCGAGCCCGCCGATGACCTTGAGAATGTCGAATTGTCGGTCGGTGAGCCTTTTCATCGTTTCAATCCGTCCGGCCTAAGCCGGTGCCTTATAGGCAAACGCTTCACGAATTAGCCTCTTGAGCGGCTCAGGCTTGACATCGCTCTCTTTGCGGATCTTCACGTGCCGAAGCTCTTTGCCGGTTCCCTCGAGCAAGTTCTCGGGATCGGGTAAATGGACGCCCTTGTAAAAGCCCACATTGGCGCCTCCCTTGAGAGGTGCGATATAGACGCCGCCCTCGAAGATGATGGCCTTCCAACCCGCGTGAACGTGCTCGGCGGCGTCTGGCTTGACCTCGCGCACGAGCCCCCATAACCCGTGGACCAAGCTGTTCACTGTCGGGGAATAGTTCGTCAGGAGCTCATCGACGCTGAGTGCTGTCTTTTCTTGTTTGCGTGTCATTTGTTTCTCCCTTACCGCTCGAAGAAGGCGGGCGGCTCTATGCCCAAGAGACGCAAGTAGACGTAGCCCTGGGCGCGGTGGTGGATCTCGTTGTCGATCATGTAGAGGAAGTCTTCGAGGGGGGAGAGGGGTTTTGGCAAGGGAACGGGCCCTATCTCGAGCAGGCGCGCTGGTTTCAGCTCCGGCCAGCGCGCCCTCGTCTCCCCGCGCACCTGAGCGCAGGCTTCGAGCAAGTCGCCTTTGCTCGTAAACTCCTGAGCGTTCTCAAAGCGCCATTCCCCCGTCAGCAGGGCGTTCACCAAGACCTTTTCGACGTTGATGATTTCAGCGACCATGCCCCCGAAGGGACGCATGGGCGCAGCAGGGCTATAGCCGAACAGCTCCTCCTCCGGAAAAGCCTCGAGCACGCGCAAGGTGAGCCGCCGGTGGCCCTCCCAGTGCTCGAGCAGGGCGTCTGGGGTCAAAAGTTCACTCATCCGTTGCCTCCATGACCTGCGTGGCGATCCACCAGGTGTTGCCCGCTGGGTCTTTTACTCCCGCGCGACGGTCAGGGTCACCATCCCTTTGACTCGGCTCTTCGACGGAGAGGCCACCCGCCTCGAGAGCGCGCCGGTACGAGGCGTCCACGTCGGGCACGTAAACGTGGAGCCAGACCGGAAAGGCCGGATGTTCGCCTCCGCCGTCAGCGATCATCACGACCGTGTCGTCGATCTGGACCTCGGCGTGCATGATGGTGCCGTCGGGCATATCAAAGCGGCGCGTCTGCTTGGCGCCGAACGTCGCGCCCAGAAAATCGATGACGCCCTGCGCTCCGTCCGCTACCACATAAGCCGAGACGCTCGAGTACCCTTGTGGCTTGTATTGCTTCATCGCTGCATCCTCCTTAACGAGTAGTCCTGCGGCGTCGCGCCGCTTACGCCTTGGTCATTAGATTCTCGAGCTGAAACTGGTGCCTGATGGGGTGCATCACCGCGTGCTCGAGCATGACGTCGATGCACAAGTGGTGGGTCCCGTTGTTGGCAACGTACTCGGGCTGGTAGAGCGCTTCTTCTGCCAGGTCAACGAGAGGTAAGCGCCAACGCTCCAGAAGGTGCTCGAGGTAAGCTTCGGCGCGACTTGCCATCTCCTCGTCGTCGGGGATGGGATCGATGCCTGGGTCCGGAAGCTCGAGCTGTTTGCACATCCACAGCATGTAGCCTCGAGCGGCTGCAAGCACGTGCCCCAGCAGCGTGTCCATAGATCGGTAGGCCCGATCGTCCGTTTCGGGCAGCGTCACGTTTGCTGCCTTGGCCTCCCGCCAGGTCTCTACAAACGAGCGCAGATGCCTCTCGTGCAAAAGAACCAGGGCTCGAGCACCTCGGTAACGGTAGTTGGCGAGTTCTTGCATATCGCTTGTCTCCTTTCGGGCGTCAGGCATGGGGCTCCGTCTTATCGCTCGTAAAAGGCGGGTGGCGTCCTGCCGAGCAGGCGCAAATAGACGTATCCTTGGGCCCGGTGGTGGATTTCGTTGTCGATGAGATAGAGCACGCGCGCCAGGTTTGTCTTCGGCGGCCCGCCGAAGAAATGATCGGCTTCAAGCTCGAGGAGCTTTTTTGTGCTCACGTCTTGCCAGTATCGCAAAAGGGTTTCATTCGACTCGTCCCAGGCAGCGAGATAAGCTTCTTTAGTTTTGACATGCTCGTAGCGCGTCTCCCAGCGCCACTCACCCGTCGCCACGCCGCGTAAGACCGGCTCGATTTCAAGCGCCTCGCGCATCATTTCGGCAAAGGAGCGCAAGGGCGGGGCGGGAAGGTAGCTAAAGAGTTCGGCTTCGGGAAAGGCCTCGAGGGTGCGGCGGGTCAGCCGCCGGTGGCCCTGCCAGTGCTCGAGCAAGGCGTCTGAGGTCATCAGCCCGTTCACGCCCTGTCTCCCTCGCCCCGCCACGGTCCCCACATGAGGTCTTCGTCGGGCAGGGCATGGCCCGCCGTCTTGAGCGCCAGCAGGAGCTGGCCGCGGGGGTGGGCGTCGTGGACCATCATGTGGATGAGGGAGGCTTCCACGCTCGAGTGCGGCAACTCACCCGTGCCCTCGGCAACGTCGGCGGCCTCGAGCGCCGTTTGATGCGTCTGCGCCATCACCTCGCGGATGCGCGCGGGGTCGGTCTCAGCAACAAAATCGTCGGCGTCCGGCTCGTACAGGTCGGCTAGGCC
>JALZLY010000355.1 GCA_030858465.1 Deinococcota bacterium | reverse complement strand
GGGTGGCCAGGACCAGCCGCGCCTCATCGCCGCGGCGATCGGCTTCAGCCTCGCCGCGGCCCTTTTGGAGATCGACGAAACCGTCAGCCCGGCCGGGGACTTGCGCACGAGCTCGGTCTTTTCCCAGATAGGCAAAAACGTCGCCAAGACCTATCTGAAAAGCGTCGTCTTCGACCAGTTCGCCCCTGGCCCTCCCAACGACCCCAACGTGCCGACCATCGGCCTGCTGCTCTGTCAGGGCGCCACCACCGTCCCCGAGATCTGCCACTACATGTTCTTCCTCAACCGGGGCAGCGCCTTCCCCTGCCTCGACGTCTGTCTGACCAGCCTGAGCTGCTTTACGGGCATCTGCCAACCGCTGACCTTGGCTCGCGACGAGGTCGACAGGTTCCGTGGTTTATAACCCAAGGGGTGCATGATGGATAGTGTCATCTTGATCGCATTGATCGCAAGAATCGTGCTCGCCGGCGTGTTCGCCCTCTCGGGCCTCGCCAAGCTGATCGACCGAAAGGGTTCCCGGCAGGCGCTGCGCGACTTCGGCGTGCCGGGCGTCCTGGCGGCGCCGCTCGGCGTCCTGCTGCCCCTTGCCGAGCTTGCCCTCGCCGCCCTTCTCTTGCCGGGTGCTACCGCCTGGTGGGGGGCGCTCGGCGCCTTAGGGCTCCTGGCGGCCTTTACCGCGGTCATCGCCGTCAACTTGCTCCGCGGCTACCGGCCCGACTGCCGCTGCTTCGGCCGGCTCAGTGCCGGGCCCATCGGCCGGACCACCGTGGCGCGCAACAGCGGGCTGATGGCGATAGCCGGCGTTGTGCTCTGGCAAGGACAGCAGGCCCCTACCCCCGAGCTGGGCGCGGCTGTTTGGTTTGGCCTGAGCGCAGGTGGCCTAACGGTCCTGCTCCTTGGCGGCATGGGCTGGCTGCTCTTCGCCCTCTGGCGGCAGCAGGGGCGGCTCTTGCTCCGCCTCGAGGCTTTGGAGGCCGGCGAGGTTTTGGAGACGGTGCCGGGGCCAAAAGAGGAGAGGATGGCGGCCGCCGGTCTCCTTGTCGGCAGCGCCGCACCCGACTTCCGCCTGACCGATCTCGGCGGCTCGAGCCTGAGCCTGAGCGAGTTGCGGGCAGCGGGCAAGCCGGTGCTGCTCCTCTTCACCGACCCGCACTGCGGGCCCTGCAACGCCCTCCTGCCGCAGTTCGGCCGCTGGCAAGATGAGCATGCAGGTCGGCTGAACCTCGTTCTGATCAGCCGGGGCACAGCCGCAGACAATCTTGCCAAGGCCGCTGAGCACAAGCTGAGTACGGTCCTCCTGCAGCGTGATTTCGAAGTCGCCGAAGCCTTGCACGTAAAAGGCACGCCGAGCGCCATCCTGATCCGCGCCGACGGCACCGTCGGCAGCCCGGTCGCTGGCGGCGTTCAGGCCATCACCGAGCTCGTCGCCAAGATCGCACCAGCGCCTTCCCCTCGAGAACAGCTCCCGGCAGCGGCCAAGCCAGCAGAACCGCGGCTGGGGCAGCCTGCTCCCGACGTTATCCTCGCGGACTCCGAGGGGCGGCCGGTCCGGCTTACGGACTTTCGGGGCCGCGACACGCTGCTGCTCTTCTGGAACTCGGGCTGCGGCTTCTGCCAGCGCATGCTGGAAGACCTCAGGCGTTGGGAACGCGACATGCCCGCCGGGGCTCCCAGGCTGCTCCTCCTCACCCCCGACCGAACCGGCGAGACCACGGGTCTTCGCGCGCCGATCCTGCTCGACGAAGGCTTTGCGGCCGGGCGCGCCTTCGGCGTCAGGGGCACGCCGTCCGCGATCCTGATCGACGCTGAGGGCAAAGTCGCGTCGAAGGTTGCCGTGGGCGCCGCAGCCGTGCTCGAGCTGGCCCGACAGGGCCTCAGACCCAGCCGTCGGGCCAAGACGCCGACGGCCAAGCAGCCCGCTGTCTTGGGAGGGTAGGGTCGTTTGCGCACCATGCCGTAGCCCTCGCAAGCACGAGGGCTACGGCATGAACATCTCAACGAAACGTAAGATGTCCTGCTGAACAGGACACCTCAAGGAGCCAGCGCGTGAATCCGATAGCCCAACACATCTACGTCGTGCGCATCTGGCGCGAGCCGACCGCCGACGGCCTGGGCAGCTGGCGGGCCTCGGTGAGCGACTCGCAAAACCGCGAAAAGCGCTTTTTCGCCAGCCCCAGGGCGCTGGCCGCGTTTTTGGGTCTCGAGGCGGACGCGCCCGAGGACGCGCCCCAGGACCCCTCGTAGGGGCGCCCTACATCGCGCCCTACATCGCGCCCTACATCGCCCTAGGCGGCGCTCAGGTTGGCGTACTTGGCCAGCAGCCGCTTGGCGCCGGCCTCGGTGAAGACGACGGTGATCTCGGCCCTAGCGCCCTCGCCCGACACCCCGACCACCGTGCCCAAGCCGAACTTGGGGTGCTTGACCTTCTCGCCGCCCCGGTAGCCGACGCCGCCGGCCCCAGCTCCTGCTCCGTCTTCAGCCGCACCTTCTGAGCCCGCCCCGCTCGGCGGCCGCCACACGGTGCGGCTGTACTTGCTGAGCTGCGAGATATCCGCGAGGTCCTGGCCGAAGATGTCCACCTCCTGGAGCATGCCCCTGGGTACGTCCTCCAAAAACCTGCTCGGCCGGGCGATCTCGGTGCGGCCGAAGCTCATGCGCGACTCGCAGTGAACGAGGTAGAGCCTGTCCATCGCCCGGGTGACGCCCACGTAGAGCAGCCGCCGCTCCTCCTCGATCTCCTGCAGGCTAGCGGTCGAGGAGCGGTGGGGGATCAGGTTCTCCTCCATACCGACCAAAAAGACCGCGGGGAACTCGAGCCCCTTGGCGTTGTGGAGCGTCATCAGGGTGACGGCCTCGGCGGGGACCTCGGCGATGCCGGCGGCCTTGTTGGCCGCCTTGACCGCGCGGTCGTCGACGCTGGCCATCAGGGCGGCCTCGTCCAAAAACTCCGCGATCGAGCCGCCGTGCTCCTCTTGCCACTCGGTCACGGCGTTGATCAATTCTTCCAAGTTCTCGAGGCGGCCCCGCGCCTCGAAGGAGCCCTCGTCCTTGAGCGCCTGAACATAGCCCGACTGGTCGTAGACCGCCTTCAAAAACTGCGCGGCGCTCAGGCTCTCGGCGGCCTCGCCGAGGTCGTCCATCAGCGCCACGAACTCGCCGATCCTCCTGACCGCCGGGGTGCCCTTTAGGACCTCGTCCACCTCTCTCAGGGCGTCGACGAAGCGGACCTGCCCCTTGGCCGCCCAGGTGGCCAGCCGGTCCTCGCTGGTCTTGCCGACGCCGCGCTTGGGCCGGTTCAGGATCCGCCGCCAGGCGATGTCGTCGGCGGGGTTCAGGGCGGCCCTAGCGTAAGAGAGCATGTCCTTGACCTCGCGGCGCTCGTAAAAGCCCACGCCGCCGACGATTCTGGCAGGGATGCCGGCGCGCCGCAGGGCCTCCTCGGCGGTGCGCGACTGCGCGTTGGTGCGGTAGAGGACGGCGACCTCGTTGGGGCTCATCCCTTCGGCCAGGAGGCGTTCGATCTGCCGGGCGACGAAGTCGGCCTCGGCGCGGTGGTCGGTGGCGCGGTAGATCCTTACTTTATCCCCGGCGGGCTTGACCGCCTTGAGGGTCTTCTCGAGCCGCGCCTCGTTGTGCGAGATGACGGCGTCGGCGAGCTCCAAGACCGAGCCCACGCTGCGGTAGTTGGACTCGAGGCGGTAGACGCTGGCCTCCCGGTAGTCGCGCTGGAAGTCTAAGATGTTGCGCACGTCGGCGCCGCGAAAGGCGTAGATGCTGTTGTGAACCAGCACCCCGTCCGCGAGGTAGGTATGCGTCGGGGCTACCTCGAGGTCGAAGACCGGGCCGTCGTAGTCTGCCCTGTGAGAGGTCTCGACCGGAAGCTCGACCAGGCGACCCTCGCCGTGAATGAGCATGCGCATGCCCGGATGGAGGTGAGAAAGGGGCGTCAAGGCATACATCCGGCCGTCTATTTGGGCCTTGCGTTGAACGTCCATGCCACCCTCGCTTGCGACCCGTCGCGCGAGGGCCAGGGCGTCCGGGTAGTCCTTCCGGCTCACCTCGAGGCGAAAGCCGCCCCGTCCGTTGCTCCTTACGGGGTGGCCCGCCCGAACAAGGCGCTCGGCGATATCCGCGCGAACCGAGGACCACTGGACGCGGTGGTAACCCACCGAGCCATGACGGAAATCCTGGAACATGACCAGATTGACGGTCTGCCGCCTGAGGCCGTTTTGCGGGCGACAGTGAGGAAAGTCCGGGTGAAGCTGAAGCTCCTCCATGAGCCTCTTGGCCGCCGAGGCGGTGTCCAGCTCGAGGTAGAGGCGATGTATCCAAGCGTCGTCCATCTTGAGGCGCCGCCCCAGGCCGTGAAAGAGCAGGGTCGGCAGCTTGTAGGCGGCAGCATAGTAGGCTTCCCAGTAACGGGCTTCGGCGTAATCGGCGCAGACGCGCAGGACCCAGAGCTTGTCGCCATGCTCCTGCGCGAGCCGCACCCTGAAGCCCAGTTCCTCCCGCCCGAAGTCGTTGGAGCGCAAGCTCTTGGTCAGGCCGACGCGGTAGCCGCGGTCGCTGCGATACATGAGGTAGACGTAAAACGAGCCCGCCTCGGGAACCATGCGCGCCAGGACGAGGTGATGCGGTGTGCCTCTAAGCCTGCGGCTCCCGGCGCGGACCTCCACCATCGGCCCGGTGAAATGCCCGCGCGTGACGGCCGTTACCCGACCCCAGCTGGGCTCTGAAGCCCCGCCGCTGCCCAAAACCTCGTCACCCTCCTTGACGCACTCAATAGGCCGACACCCCTTGCGGGTGGCTATTTGCGTTCCTGGAGGCAGACACTGGTCGGGGTCGCCGACGACCATCAAGTTGCCGTACTTGCTGGCTAACAGCCGCGTCAGCTCGTACTGGGCGGCGTTGGTGTCCTGGTACTCGTCGACGTGGATGAAGACGGCGCGTTGCTGCACCCTTTCCAAGACGTCGGGGTGCTCCCGGAAGAGTTCGATGCTGCGGCCTAAGATGTCGTTGAAGTCCACGGCGGAGAGGCGCCTGAGCCGGCTCTCGTAGCGGCGGTAGCCCTCGACGATGAGCTCCAGCGGCAGGCCCGCCATCATCGCCTCGCCCTGCTGGGCGAGCGCCTCGGGCGACCACAGGTTGGCCTTGGCCCGGTCGATCAAGGCGCGCAGGACGCGTGGGTTGACGTCCTCCAGGCCGCGCACGCTCTCCAAGATCTCCTTTAACAGATCGAGCTGGTCGGTGTCGTCGTAGATGGCGAAGCCGGGATTCAGCTCGATGAGCTCGCCGTAGACCCGGAGGACGCGCAGACAGGCCGAGTGGAAGGTGCTCACCCACAGCTCCCGGGCCCGCGGCCCCATGAGCTGGGCGACCCGCTCCTTGAGCTCGCCCGCGGCCTTGTTGGTGAAGGTGACGGCCAGGACCTCCTGCGGATAGACGCCGTGTGCGGAGAGCAAGAAGGCGATGCGGTGGACGACGGTGCGGGTCTTGCCCGAGCCCGCCCCGGCCAGGACCAGAGCGGGGCCCTGGTAGTGCTGCACGGCAGCGCGCTGCTCGTCGTTTAAGGGAGCGAGGAGGGGATGGTCGGTGGGGGGAGTAGGCTGATCGGGCATGGTTTTCCAAGCGGCTCGCGCGGAGCGGTCCCCATCATACCCACAGGGCCCTGGGCGTGGGTGAACGGCGACCGGACCCGCGGGACCTGGTATCTGGGGCCTGGTGTCGGGAGCCTGGTGTCGGGAGCCTGGTATCATGGCCGCGCGCCATGGTCGATGCCCGCAGCCGCTTTGCCGCCCGTCTCGAGGCCGGCGACGTCGGCCTCGAGGCCTGGACCCTGGTCGCGGTGCGCGGCGAGGAAATCTTCCTCGTGCAGCACGCGCTCGAGCTCGGCCCGCAGCGCCGGGAGGGCACCGTGCGCGCCCTCTTGCTGCGCGGCGGTAGGGCGCGGCGCCGCGAGGCGCGCGTCCAGCG
>JALZLY010000354.1 GCA_030858465.1 Deinococcota bacterium | reverse complement strand
GCTCATCGCCGCCGCCCTGCCGCAGGCGCGGCAGGGCACCATGCTCGCCGCCTACCTGCTCAGGCTCTCTAAGGACGAGCCTGTGCACGCCGAGACGCAAGCTACCGCCGGGGCCGTCGAGGAGGAGCTGAAGGCCTTTGTGACCGGCCTGCGAAGCCTGCGCGCCAAGGTCTACGGCGTCTTGACGGGCGCGGCGCGGTTGGGCCCCAGCGGAGGGCTGCAAGACGAGCTCGAGGACGCGCTCTTCGAGCTGGACGCGCTCGAGGCGGCCTTCCGCGAGGTCAGGGAGGTCACCTAGGCAGGGTCCCCTAAAGCCAAGCGGCTACAGATAAGGCTTGTGGTACGGATAAGACTTCTGGAGAGGCCAGGAGACGGAACAGAAGCAGGCCGTCTTCCTTCTGGCGCTTCACACCACGTGCCGCTCGCCCTTAAGGCGTGTGCGGGCACGGGGTGTATCGTTCATAGCTTCCTCAGAGAACGCCAGGGTAAATTGGCACCATGCGCCGAGGCATCCTCCTGCCGCTTTTCGTCCTTGCGGCCCACCTCGCGGCCTGCGCGCCCCAGGTGCCTGACCCGGGCCGAGTCGAGGTGCGGCAACTCGCCGAGCGGCTCAGCTACTATCCGCATCAGACCGGGGTCGTCTGGTCCTACCTGCGCGACGGTGAGCGCCTCGACGCCGCGCCTGTCGTGCAGCGAGTCGAGGGTCCGGTCATGCTCGGCGGCGAAGTGCTCGTCGCCACGCGGCTGGTGGGCCGCGGCTTGGACACCACCTACTACCGCCGCTACGGTCCGTCCGGCGTCCAACTCGTGCGCGAGACGCGGCCGGGCGCGGTCATCGACTACGATCCACCCATCCAGGAGTTGCCGTCCGAGGGCGCGTTGCACACGGGCTCGAGCTGGGGCGGCACCACCACCGCCCGGCTCTTCTTTGCCGAGGCGCGGGCCGAGAACCAGCGCGCCGAGCTGCGCCTCGACTACCGCTACAGCGTGGTCGATCACCGCGCCGTCAGCGTGGCGGCGGGCGGCTTCGAGGTCTACGTCATCAACCTCGTCGCCGAGCAGGCCGGCGAGGGCGAGCGTGGCGAGACCGTCCAGCAGGAGCTGTGGTTCGCGCCCTTCGTGGGCGAGGTGAGGACGCGCACCGGCTACTTGCTGGTGGACGGCAACTTCGCGCAGAACCGACCCTAGACTTTGTTGGGCGACACAGCGTTGGCGAATACAGAGGCTGCGGGGAGCGCTTGTTAGACTGGATACAAGATTAGGCAGCAGTGGGAGAGGCTGACCGTGAAGGATCATAAGCCATAAGGAGCACAAGAAGGTGGCGCCAACGTGCCCACCCTCCAATGGGCTTGTATCTGAGGCGTCCATACCGGGGTGAGAAGAGATTGTGTCCGTACTAGCACGCGTCAACGAATCTGCCGATCTGAAAGGGCTTAGCCGAGAGGAATTGCACGAACTCGCCGAGGAGCTCCGCAGCGAGATCGTCCGCGTCTGCTCGCTGGGTGGCCGGCACATGGCCTCGAGCCTGGGCACCGCCGAGCTCACCGTGGCCCTTCATCACCTCTACGACTCCGCCACCGACCGGCTGGTCTGGGACGTGGGCCACCAGGCCTATGGCCATAAGATCCTCACCGGCCGCAAGCACCTGATGGACAGCATCCGTCAGCCGGGCGGCTTGGCGGGCTTTCCCTGCACCAGCGAGTCGCCGCACGACGCCCTGACGGTCGGCCACGCCAGCACCAGTCTGGCGGCTGCCTTCGGCATGGCCCTGTCGAGGGACGCGCGCGGCGCCCCTTACGAGGTGGTCGCCGTCATCGGCGACGGCGCCCTGACGGGGGGGCTGGCGCTTGCGGCCTTGAACCAGATCGGCCACGTGAGGCCGCGCATGACCATCATCTTGAACGACAACGAGATGTCGATCAGCGAGAACGTCGGAGCCTTGAACCGCTATATGCGCACGCTCCAGGTCCAGCCCTGGTTCCAAAACGCCGAGGAGAGCGGCAAGCGGACCCTGAGCCGCGTCTGGAAGCCGCTCGGCGACCTTGCCAGCCGGGCTAAAAAGTCCGCCCGGCGCTTTTTCGACCCGGCCAGTGAAAATCCTTTCCACGCCATGGGTCTGCGCTACGTCGGCCCGGTCGACGGCCACGACTTGGACGCGCTCATCTACTACCTGGACCATATCCGCGCCCTGGACGGCCCCACCATGCTCCACATCGTCACCGCCAAGGGCAAGGGCTACAAGCTGGCCGAGAGCGACCCCATCTACTGGCACAGCCCGTCGAAGTTCGACTCGGTCAACCCGATAAAGGCGCAAAAGGGCTACACCTGGTCGAACGCCTTTGGCGACGCCGCCATCCGCTTGGCCGAGGGCGACGACCGGGTCTGGGTCATCACCCCGGCGATGCGCGAGGGCAGCGGCCTGGTCGAGTACAGCCAGAAGCACCCGGGCCGCTACCTCGACGTGGGCATCGCCGAGGACGTGGCGGTGACCACGGCCGCCGGCTTGGCCCTGCGCGGCGAGAAGCCCGTCGTGGCCATCTACAGCACCTTCTTGCAGCGGGCCTTCGACCAGGTGGTTCACGACGTCTGCTTGGAGAACCTGGACGTCGTCTTCGCGGTGGACCGCGCCGGCCTGGTCGGCGGCGACGGCGCCACCCACCAGGGCGTCTACGACATCTCCTTTATGCGGGCGCTGCCCAACATGAGCGTCGCCATGCCCCAGGACGCCGCTGAGATGCGCGCCATGCTCAAGGCGGCCCTGGAGCTGGGTGGCCCCAAGGCGATCCGCTGGCCGCGCGGCGGTGTGGGCGCCCCGCCCGACACGCCCGTGTCGAGCTGGCCCGAGATCTCTTGGGGTACATGGGAAAGGCTCAAGGAGGGTGAAGATGCCTATATCCTGGCGATCGGGCCGATGCTGAGCTATGCGCTCGAGGCTGCCAGGGACCTCCCGCACGTCGGTGTGATCAATGCTCGCTTTATCAAGCCCCTCGACCTGGCCATGCTGAAGGAACTTGCCGGCCACGCCAAAGCCTTTGTGACCGTCGAGGACCACGCGCTTCAGGGCGGCTTCGGTGCGGCAGTGGCCGAGGCGCTCAGCGACCACGGCCTCAAGCTGCCGCTCAGGCGGCTCGGCCTGCCCGACGTAGTGGTGCCGCACGGCGAACCCAAAGCGCAACACGCGAGCTTCGACCTGAGTCCCGCGGGTATCTTGAGGGCGCTCGAGAGCCTGGGTGTCCGCACCAAGGAGCCGCGAGCGGCCCGCAAGCTGGTCAGCGGCTAGCCCACTGAGTGTGCAGCTGGGGGTGCGGTCTCGAGCCGTGCAGGAAGTCGCCTCCGCCCGACGGCACCGACCCGCTATCAGCGTGGTATTGACAGCGAATATAGCAGTCGTCGGCATCATGCTCCGCGTTCTCGAGGCCAGCCTTGGGCGTGCGATTTGGAGCCGTAGTGAAGGCTTAGCATATCCGCCTGTCACGCGGAAGGTCGCGGGTTCAAATCCCGTCGTCTCCGCCACATTCCGCCGCTTATGCGGCGAATTTTTGTGCTAACAAGCGAGCGCCGAGGTTTCCTGGTGGCTTGTCAAACTCGGCCTCTTGGGTTAAACTACGGTTCGCGTCGAGGGGAGTGGTCTTCACCGCCCACCCGGCTGCGAGGCCAAGTAGCTCAGTTGGTAGAGCATACGACTGAAAATCGTAGTGTCGGCAGTTCAATTCTGCCCTTGGCCACCAAAGTGGGAGGTAGTATCTTGATACGGTCAAGGGGCTACCTCCAAACATGCCAATGTAGCTCAGAGGTAGAGCAATCGATTCGTAATCGATAGGTCGTCGGTTCAAATCCGACCATTGGCTCCAAGAGAAAAGCTGTCATGGACGTGATAAAAGGAAGCCCGCGGTTGTGGGCTCTTGTTTTGAGAGGCCAATTTACGTTTCAGGCTCTCCGCAAAGGTGACGGCATGCGTTTGAAAAGCGTGTCACTTGCTCTGACAGTGTCGTCGACCTATGCTTCCGGCATGCTGACGTCACCATTGGTCACCATGCTGTCAAAAGCTTAGGTCTCGTCTCGCAGGCAAAACGAGCTGCTTTCCATAAAAATGGAGGCCGAAGCCTCCACTCGTTCTTGCGGTTTTGTCTTTAGCGCTTGCTGTACTGCGGCGCGCGCCGAGCCTTGTGCAGACCGTACTTCTTGCGCTCGACCTCGCGAGCGTCGCGGGTGAGGTAGCCGCCCAACTTGAGCTGGCCGCGGAACTCGGGGTTTACCTTGAGGAGTGCGCGGGCGATGCCCAGCTTGACGGCGTCCACCTGACCGCCAGGGCCGCCGCCCTTTAACGTCACCAGGGCGTCGTAGCGGCCGATGGCGCCCGTCACCTTGAGGGGCTCGAGCGCCTGCACCGCCGCCAGGATGCCGCGGAAGTACTCCTGAAAATCTTTGCCGTTGACGGTAATGCGGCCGCTGCCCGGCCTAAGAAAGACCCGCGCGACGGCGGCCTTGCGCCGGCCTGTTCCGTAGTATTGCTGCTCCATCATCTTACCTCAGTTCCAGCGCGCGCGGCTGCTGCGCGTCGTGGGGGTGCTCGTCGCCGCTATAGACCTTGAGGCGACGGATCAGTTTGCGGCCCATGCGATTCTTGGGAAGCATGCCCCAGACGGCGCGCTCCAAGAGGCGCTCGGGGTGCTTCTCGAGCATGGTGCGGGCGGGGATCTCCTTCAAACCGCCCTGATAGCCGCTGTAGCGGGTGTAGACCTTCTGGTCGAGCTTGTTGCCGGTGAAGACCAGCTTCCCGGCGTTGACGACGACGACGAAGTCGCCGCCCAACTGGTTGGGGGTGTAGTCGGGCTTGTGCTTGCCGCGCAACATCTGGGCGATCTGGGTGGCGATGCGGCCGACCGTCTGGCCTCGAACATCGACCAATACCCAGTCGTTTTGGGTCGTTTTGGGAAAGTACGTTTTCACCTGATTCCTCCGCTTGAGGGCGCGCACCGGCTGGATGATCGAGCAGCCAGAAGACGCCAAAGGCGAGTGTAGCACGAATGCACAGTGCTAGTAAAGGCCGCTGCGCACCGCCTCATGAGAAAGAGAGCGCGGTGAGACAAAAGTCGGGCGCCGGCTGGGAGCGCCCGGCTCGATCTCGCCTGGGGTTCTTTGGCTTAAGCCGTCGGCTGGTCGGCCGGCTTCTCGCTGGGCCTGGGTGGGGGGGTGAAGTCGCTCGCCTTGTCCTCATCTAAGAGCATAATGGCTAAGACCGCGTCGAAGTCCTTGACGGTGGTGACCGTCAGCTCGTCTAGGATGGCGTCGGGCACGTCCTCCAAGTTGGCCTCGTTGCTCTCGGGGATGATGACGTGGTTGATGCCCGCCTGGTGGGCGGCCAGGAGCTTTTCCTTGACCCCGCCGATCGCTAGGACCCGGCCGCGCAGGGTGATCTCGCCGGTCATGGCGATGTCGCTGCGCACGGGGCGGCGGGTGAGCGCGCTCACCACCGAGGTGGCGATGGCGATGCCGGCGCTGGGGCCGTCCTTGGGCGTGGCGCCCTCGGGGAAGTGGACGTGCAGGTCGCGCGCCTCGTGGAAGTCGGCGGGCAGGTTGAACTCAGCGGTGCGGCTACGCAGGTAGGCGATGCCGGCCTGCGCCGACTCCTTCATCACGTCGCCGAGCTGGCCGGTCAGGTTGACCTTGCCCTTGCCGGGCAGGCTGACGGTTTCGATGTCTAGGAGAACGCCGCCGACCGAGGTCCAGGCCAGGCCGTGGGCGAGGCCGACCTGCGGCTCCTTCTCGGCGATCTCGTCGCGGAAGGGAGGCACGCCCAGAAGCCGTCTCGCCTCGTTTTCGTCGACCCTGCGCATGCCCTCCCAGGGCTCGTCCAGGAACTCCTTGGCCGACTTGCGGGCCAGCTTGGCGATGTTGCGGTCCATGTTGCGCACCCCCGCCTCGCGGGTGTACTCGGTGACGAGCTTGCGCAGAGCGCCGTCGCTGACGGTAAGCCTGCCGTCCAAGCCGTGCTCCTTGAGCTGCCGGGGCAGGCGGTAGCGCTTGGCGATCTCGATCTTCTCGTCTAAGGTGTAGCCCGGTATGTGGATGACCTCCATGCGGTCCAGAAGCGGCCGCGGGATGGTCTGCAGGGTGTTGGCGGTGGTGATGAACATGACCTTGGAGAGGTCGTAGGGGACCTCCAGGTAATGGTCGGCGAAGGTATTGTTCTGCTCGGGGTCCAAGACTTCCAGGAGCGCCGAGGAGGGATCGCCCCGGAAGTCGGCGGTCATCTTGTCGACCTCGTCCAAGAGGAAGATCGGGTTGACCGTGCCGGCCGTTTTCATCCCCTGGATGATGCGGCCCGGCAGGGAGCCGATATAGGTGCGGCGGTGGCCGCGGATCTCGGCCTCGTCGCGCACCCCGCCCAAGCTCATGCGCACGAACTTGCGGTTCAGCGAGCGAGCGATCGACTTGCCCAAGCTCGTCTTGCCGACGCCGGGAGGGCCCACCAGGCAGAGGATCGGCGCCTTGTAATCGGCCTCCTTGATCTCCTTGGTGAGCTGCCTTACGGCCAGGAACTCGAGGATCCGGTCCTTGGGTTCTTCCAAGCCGTAGTGGTCCTCGTCTAAGATCTTATGGGTGTGCTTGACGTCTAGGTGCTCGTCGTCGCGCTCGGCCCAGGGCAGGTCGGTGAGCCAGTCGAGATAGGTCCTGACCACGGTGGCCTCGGGCGAGGCGCCGGACATCTTCTCCAAGCGGCCGATCTCCTTCATGGCGCGCTCTTCGACCTCCTTGGGCATGCCCTTTTCCCTGACCTTGCTGCGCAGTTCCTCGACCTCGGCTACGACCTCTTCGCCGCCGCCGAGCTCCTTTTGGATGGCCTTCATCTGCTCGCGCAGGTAGTACTCGCGCTGGTTGGAGTCCATCTGCTGCTTGACCCGCGCCGAGATCTGCTTTTCGGTGTCGAAGCGCTCCAGGTCGCGCGAGAGGTAGCCGTAGACGAGCTCGAGCCGGGCGCCGACATTGGTCTCCTCCAAGACCGCCTGCTTGTCCTGGACCTCCCAGGTGCAGTACTTGGTGATGGTGTCGGCCAGGGCGCCGCCGTCCTTTAAGCCGCGGATATTCTCCATGTGAAAGGAGTCGAGGCGCAGGTTCTTGTTCTGCTGGGCGTACTGCTCCCAGGCGGCCTTGACCTGTTCGATCATGGCGCGCACCGCCTGGTCGCCCTGGCTACCGCTCTCTGGCCGGGTGACGACCCGCGCCCGCAGGGTGGGGCCGGGCAGGTAGCTCTCGACTTCGGCGCGTTCACGCCCCTCGACGAGCACCTGCAGGGTGTCGTCGGGTAGGCGGATAACTTGCTTGATGACGCCCAGGGTGCCGACCGCGTAGAGGTCGTCGCCGCTGGGGTCGTCCACGCGGGGTTCGCGCTGGACAAGCAGGAGCACGCGGTTGTCGGCCGCCTGCGCCTCCTCCAAGGCGCGCTTGGACTTGGGCCTGCCGACATCGACGTTTTCGAGCGTCTTCGGCATGACCACCTGGGTTCTCATAGCTATTACGGGCAGTTCCCATTCCATGCTCCCTAGTAAAGCACCAGTGGCGTGCGCTTTACCGTAAGGTGGCTAACGCAAGGGGCAAGTTAGGGGGAGGCTGTGGTTTAATGAGCCCATGCCTGCCGCAGTTCCTCCCCTAGAGGCCGTCGCCGAGTTCAGACGGCTGGTGGTCAAGCCCTTCTGGCCGGGCTTCAGGCCGCTCGAGCTGCCTGCCCTGCTCTACGACGGTGAGGCGACCTGGCTCTTTGGCCATCCCAGGCCGCCCCAGGGTTTCGAGCCCTTGGAAGGCTCGGAGGCCGCTGTCTTTCGGGGACGTCACCCTTCGGTCCAGGCGCATACAGCCGCGGAAGTGGGCGGCGTTCTCACTGCCGTAGTCATGTTGAACGCGTTGGCCGGGGCCTCCGTCCAGGATGTCGCTGCCATGATGCTTCACGAAGCCTTTCACGTCTTTCAGGCGTCGCGCTATCCCCACTGGCGCGCCAACGAGGCGGAGCTCTTCACCTATCCCGTAGAGGAGGCTGGCTTGCTGAGGCTGCAAGCGCTCGAGGCCGAGGCCTTGAGGCGCGCGTCAGGTGCGAGGGCGCGAGGCGAAAGCCTGGCGTGGATCCGCGCCTTTCTCGAGCTGCGCCGCGAGCGCTTCCGGGACTTCCCCGAGGGCGCCGCCCGCTATGAGCGCGAACTGGAGCGTTACGAGGGCTTGGCCTACTACCTGGAGTCACTGGTGAGGCCGGTGGCGGACGGCGGCGCGGTTCCGTCCGAAGCGGTGAGGCGGCGCTTCTACAGCAGCGGCCGCATGATGGCGAACCTGCTCGACCGCTTCAATACCGGATGGAAGGAAAGCTTGGACGCCGAACCGGACCTCTTCCTCGACGACCTGCTGCGGGGCATCCTAAAGGGTGAAGCTGACCAGGCGGCTTTGTTCACTGCCCAAGAGCTCGAGGCTGCCGCAACATGGGCGGGCGCCGAGGTCGCCAGGATGGAGGCAAGACGCGCGAACGATCTGGCAAATTTTCTCGACCGGCCCGGCTGGATACTCGAGCTGGTGACGGTGGAACCGCTTTGGCCGCAGGGTTTCGACCCAATGAACGTCAGGCGTCTGGGTGGCGCTCAGGTGCTCCATACTCGCTTCCTTGCTCTCGGCAACCGCGCCGGGACAGTCGAGATCATGGACCGCTCGGCGCTGACCGAGGCTGCCGGCGCGCACCCGCTCTTTGGCGGCGTTCGGGGGCTCACCGTGACAGGACTCGAGGCCGAGCCGGTGCCCTCACATAAGGGGGGCACGCTGTTGCTCGAGCTGCCGGGTCTACGGGTTGCGCTGTCGGGCGCGACGCTCGAGCGAGAGGGTAAGACGGTAACCGTGACC
>JALZLY010000353.1 GCA_030858465.1 Deinococcota bacterium | reverse complement strand
CCTTCTGATTTGTCCTTGCTGATTTGTCCTTGCTGAGATGGCTGGGCTGAGATGGCTGGATAGCTGGATGGCTGGGCTACGAGTTCTCGGTGATCTTTTCACCTCCCCCCTCCAGGAGCGTCAGGGGTCGGCTCTCTTGCAGGGCCACGGCGAGCGCTCCGTAGATGCCCGCCTCGCCCCGCAGCGTCGAGACGGCCAAGGGCGGCAAGATGGGCGAGAGGCGCGCGAGCTTCGCGTGCAGCTCGCCCAAAAAGGGCGCGCAGCGGCTGCCGACGCCGCCGCCCAGGATGATCGCCTGCGGGTCGAGAAGGCTGGCTAAGGTCGCGAGGGCAAGGCTCAGGTGCTCGAGAAAGCCCTCGATCACCCCCTTGCCCGGCTGGCGTCCTGCCAGCGCCTCGTCGAAAGCCTCTTCGGGCGAGCCGCCGCCTCCGGCCTCGCGGTGCCTGCGGGCGAGCGTCGGGCCGCAGAGGAGTTCTTCCAAGTTGCTGTCCGGCTGACCCAGCAGGGGAGCGTAGCCGAACTCGCCCGCGCGCCCCGCGGTCCCGCGGTAGAGCCTGCCGTCCATCATCAGGCCCAGCCCCAGACCCGTGCCGATGCTCACGAAGACGAAGTCGCTCAGGCCCTGCCCGGCGCCCTGCCACTGCTCGCCCAGGGTAGCCATGTTGACGTCGTTCTCGAGGCTGACCTGCTCTCCCAGTGCCTCGCCGATGTGATGGATGAAGGCGGGGTCCTCCAGGGCCGGCAGGTTCGGGGCGTAGCGAACCATCCCCAAGACGGGGTCGATGACGCCGGGCGTGCCCACGGCCACCGCCAGAACGCGCCTCTCATCAACGCCGATTTGTGCCGTGAGCCGGCGCTTGATGCCCCCGAGCTGAGCCAGGAGCGCGGCCGCGTCGCCGTGGCCCGTCGGCTCCTGGTGCGAGGCCAGGACGCGGCCCTGCAAGTCGGCCAGCGCCGCGCGCGCGGCGCTGCCGCCTACGTCCATGCCGATGACGAAGCCCGCCTCGGCGTTGAAGTCGATGAGGATGGCGCGCCGCCCGCCCTCGCTCTCGGCGTAGCCGCCTTCGCGCACCAGCCCGGCCCCCAACAGGAGCTGCACGCCCGCCGACACGGTCGGCTTGCTGACGCCGAGCCGCCGCGCGATCTCGGCGCGCGAGAGCGGCCCCTGGTGGCGGATGAGCTCGAGGATGCGCTGAGTTACGTTCACGCCCGCTCCTTGGCTGCCAGACTTCGTTAGGCAGCTTTACTAAGTAATAGCCTGAGTCTAGCAGAGAAGATGGCCTTGATGCAAGAGTCCCTTGCAGCCTGCATCCCTAGCAGTCACTGCTCAGCGTTGAAATGCCGGCTTGAAATGCTGATAAGGTGAAGGTAAGGCTATCGAGAGACGCCAGCAGGCGCTCCGAGCCTTGGGCCAGCCGCCTAGCCTCGGAGAATTTTGGAGCCCCAGGGAGCTTGGAAAGGAAGCGAGAACGCCATGAAAACGGTGCGAATGACGACCGCTCAGGCCGTGGTCCGGTTCCTGAGCCTGCAGTGGAGCGAGCGCGACGGCCTTGAACAGCGGCTCATCCCCGGCATCTGGGGCATCTTCGGCCACGGCAACGTCGCCGGTCTTGGGCAGGCGCTCGAGGAATGTGGTCAGAGCCTCCCTCTCTATGTGCCTCGCAACGAACAGGCGGCGGTCCATGCGGCTATCGGTTTCGCCAAGATGAACGACCGGCTGGCGGCGATGGCCGTCACCGCCTCGGTCGGCCCCGGCTCGACCAATATGCTGACCGGCGCGGCCACCGCCACCGTCAACCGTTTGCCCGTCCTGCTCCTGCCCAGCGACACCTTCGCGAGCCGTCGGCCCGACCCGGTTTTGCAGGGCCTCGAGCACGACAACGAGCGCGATCTCAGCGTGAACGACGCCTTCCGGCCGCTGTCGCGCTACTTCGACCGCATCACCCGGCCCGAACAACTCCTCGCCAGCCTGCCCGAAGCGATGCGGGTGCTCGTCAGCCCCGCCGCCACGGGCGCGGTGACGCTTTGTCTGCCTGAAGACGTGCAGACCGAAGCCTGCGACTTTCCCGTGAGCCTGTTCGAGAAGCGCGTCTGGCGCGTACCCCGGCAGCCCGCCGAAAGGCTGATGGTCGAAGAGGCCGCAGGGATGCTGCGCCGGGCCGAGCGCCCGCTCGTCGTCACCGGCGGCGGCACGATCTATTCGGGGGCCACGGAAGCGCTCAAGCGCTTGGTCGAGGCGACGGGCCTTCCCGTCTGCGAGACGCAGGCGGGCAAGGGCGCGCTCCCCTGGGATCACCCTCAGCTCGTCGGTCCCCTCGGCGCCAACGGCGGCACCGCGGCCAACCGCCTGGCAAGAGAGGCCGACCTGATCCTCGCCGTCGGCAGCCGCCTGGGCGACTTCGTCACCGCCTCGAGGACGGCTTTCCAACATCCTGACGTAAACATTGTCGGGCTCAACGTCGCCTCGCTGGACGCCCACAAGCTGGGCGCGCTGCCGCTGGTGGCGGACGCGCGGGCCGGGCTCGAGGCCCTCGCCGGGGCGCTTCAAAGCTGGCGCGTTCCCGAAGGCTACGCGGCCGAGGCCCAGCGCCTCAAGACCGAGTGGGACGCGCTGGTGAGCGAGACCCGAAAGGTCGACGACCCCGAGAACCTCAGCCAGGCGGCGGTCATCGCTGTGGTCAACGAGTTTGCCGACAAGCGGGACGTGGTGGTCTGCGCGGCGGGCAGCATGCCGGGCGACCTCTTAAAGCTCTGGCGCGCCGAAGACCCCAAGAGCTACCACCTCGAGTACGGCTTTTCCTGCATGGGCTATGAGATCGCCGGCGGCCTCGGCGCCAAGCTGGCCGACCCCGCGCGCGAGGTCTACGTCTTCTGTGGCGACGGCTCCTACTTGATGATGAACAGCGAAATCGTCACCGCGGTGCAAGAGGGCCTCAAGCTCACCGTCTTGCTCATCGACAACCACGGCTTCCAATCGATCCACGGCCTGCAGCGTTCGCTGGGCAGCCCGTCTTTTGGCAACGAGCTGCGCTACCGCCAGGGTGCGCGGCTCACGGGCGACTATGTCGCGGTCGATTACACCGCCCACGCCGCCAGCATGGGCGCGCACGCCCTCTTCGCTGCGACGCTAGCTGAGCTCGAGGCGGCGCTGCGTGAGGCCAAGGCCCGGCAAGAGACGACCGTCATCGTCGTGCCCACCGACCCCGAGAAGCGCGTGCCCAACTTCGGCGGCTGGTGGGACGTGCCGGTCGCGGAGGTGTCGGAGCAGGACAGCGTCAGGGCGGCCAGAGCAGCCTACGAGGAGGCCCGCAAAGGGCAAAGGGTGCTGCTGTGAACGGTGGTGTTAAAAACAGGGTCGGCATCGGCCCCATCGGCTGGGTCAACGACGACATCCGCGGTTGGGGTCCGGGCTACAGCGGCGAGCGGGTGATGCGCGAGATGGCCGAGCTCGGCTATGAGGGCTCGGAGATGAGCTACAGCTACCCGCAGGACCCGCTCGAGCTGAAGAGAAAGCTTTCAGAGCACGGCCTCGAGCTCGCCGGCGCCTACCGCTGGACCAATCTCATTTATCCCGAAGGGCTGGATGAGGAGATGGCGAGGACGCGGGCGCACATCGACTTCTGCCAGGCGGCGGGCTCGAGCTACGCCAACGTCGCCGAGGGCGGGGGGTCGCTGCACTGGGACGCCCGCGGACCGAAGGAGGGGGTGGAGGCGCTCTCCAACGAGGCGTGGGAGCGGCTGGCCGCGGCCCTGGACGAACTCGGCCGCTACGCCCTGCGCCAGGGCGTGCGGCTCTCGGTGCATCCGCACGGCGGCACCGCCATCGAGACGCCCGAGCAGATCGACCGCCTCTTTACGCTAACCGACCCCGAGCTCGTCGGCTACTGCCTCGACAGCGGCCACATCCTCTACGGTGGCGGCGACCCGGCGGCGGTGACGCAGAAGTGGGTGAGCCGGGTGAGCTACGTGCACCTCAAGGACGTGCGCGGCGAGGTGCTGGCGCGGGTGAGAGCGGAGGGGCTGAGTTTTCTCGAGGCGGTCAAGGCCAATGTCTTTTGCACGCCGGGCGCCGGCGTCATCGACTTCGACCCGGTGATACACGCCCTGCGCGGGGTGAGCTACGGCGGCTGGTTCGTCGTCGAAGCCGAGCAGGACCCGGCCCTTCACGACCCCTACAGGGTGAGCGGGGAAGCTCGAGCCTTTCTCCGCGACAGGTACGGGCTGTGAGTTTGGGCTTCGGCGTCATCGGCGCCGGGCGCATCGGCCTCTTGCACGCTCGCAACCTCGCCGGGGGAATCGACGGCGCGCGCCTCGCCTGTGTGATGGACGCCTCGCCCCAAGCGGCGCAGCGGGCGGCCTTTGCCGGCGCCTATGGCACCCAGGACCTGGACGCGCTCCTGCGTGACCCCGAGGTGGACGCGGTGCTCATCGCCTCGCCGACCACGCGCCACGCCGCGCAGATAGCGGCGGCGGCGGCGGCGGGCAAGGCCGTCTTTTGCGAGAAGCCGGTGGCGCTGGACCTCAAAGAGACCGAGGCAGCGATGACGGCGGTCGAGGCGGCGGGCCTGCCCTTTCAGATCGGCTTCAACCGCCGCTTCGACGCGGGTTTCGCGGAGGTCGCCCGGGCCGTGCACGCGGGTGAGCTCGGGCGGGTGGAGATGTTCCGCAGCCAGTCCTCCGACCCGGCGCCGCCGCCCGAGGCCTACGTGGCGACCTCGGGCGGCATCTATCTCGACTCGGTCATTCACGACCTCGACATGGCGCGCTTCGTCGCCGGGGACATCCTTCGGGTGACGGCCCTGGGCAGGGTGCTGGTGGCGCCCTACCTGGCGGACTACGGCGACGTCGACACCAGCGTTCTGACGCTCGAGTTCGCCTCGGGCGCTATCGGCGTGATCCAAAACAGCCGCCGCACCGTCCACGGCTACGACCTGCGCTTAGAGGTCCACGGTGAAGCGGGCAAGCTGGTCAGCGAGGACGAGCGCGCCACCAAGGTCTGGCGCTACGGCGAGGGCGGCGTCCGCGGCGACTACATCCACTACTTCATCGAGCGTTTTCGGGACGCCTACCGCGCGGAGGTGCAGGCTTTCGTGGACGCCGTGCGGGGGGGCCGCCCGCCCAGCCCCGGCCCCCGCGACGCCATCGAAGCCCTGCGCGCGGCCACGGCCGCGCGGCGGAGCCTGCACGAGGGACGGCCCGTCAAGGTCAAGGAGATCGCATGATCAAGGTCAAGGAGGTCACATGATCGAGCACAAGATCGCCTCGAGCTTCAGCTCGAGCTCCCAG
>JALZLY010000352.1 GCA_030858465.1 Deinococcota bacterium | reverse complement strand
CTCAGGCTGATGGAGGAACAAGACCGCTTCAAGGAGCTGAAATTACAGCTCTTGCGCGAGGAAATTCAAAAAGGGCTCGATGATCTGGATAACGGCCGGTACAGCGAATACACCAGTGAAACGCTGTCAGAACTGTTTGAGGACATTAAGAGGACATTAAGAAGCGTGGCCGGGTGAGGCTTTACATCTACAAGTCCAGCACCGCCCTAAGCGCTTCCTTAACGGGCCCCAACTCGGCCTCGCTTAGCTCTCCAAGGCGCGGTTTGATGAAGCGGGTTTCGGCGACGACGCGAATTTGCGTGATCTTTGCCCAGCTCTCTCGTGGGTTGCCGCCGGCGCCGGCGGGCAGATGGACCGTGAGCGGGAATCCTGCCCTGGGTGCTTGGGTGGTTAGCGGCACTACGATAGCTGTTCCGGCGTTGCGCAACGTCGCCCGGTGGACGACCAGGCAGGGTCGTGCCTCGCCATACTGCTCGCGCCCCTCGGCGGGGCTGAGCCGGACGCGATAGATTTCGCCTCTGTGAAGGATCAATCTTCCACCAGGACGGCGTAGTCGGCCATGCCCTCTTCGGCCTCGGCCATCTCTGCCTCGCGATCGAGTTTGGCGGCTTCGGCCTCGATGTGAGCGTCCAGGTGAGCTCGTAAGAGCTTTCTGAGCGCGTCCTCGAAGGCGGCTGAACGGCTCGGGTAGCTGCCATCTTCGACGAGATGATCCACCTCTGTGATGATGGGCTCCGGGATCGTGATGCTCACCTTGGTGCGGTTCCGAGAAGCTTCCATACCAAATATCTTACTATATATCCGAAATCTGACGTCCATCGCATGACTAAGGCGAGGCGCTATTGGTGAGCAGCGAGTACAATAGGCTTCACCATGACGGCTCCGCACGTGCAGCTTTTGGGGGCGGCCGGCGCCAAGCTCGGCGCGGCCACCATCCCTTTTACTCCCGACAAACGCTACGGGCTGCTGGCCTACCTGGCCTTCAAAGGGGACTGGGTGAGCCGCGACAAGCTGGCGTATCTGTTCTGGCCGGAGGTTCCCGATGGGACCGCGCGCCATAGCCTTCGACAGCTCCTCAAGCGGGTGCGCAAGTTCGACTGGCTGATGGGTCTGGAGACCGACTTGCACCGGGTGCGTTGGGTGGTAGCGACGGACATAGCTGAGTTCAAGCAAGCGCTCCAAAAAGAGTGCTGGGATGAGGCGCTTACCGTCTATGGCGGCCCCTTGCTCAAAGGGATGAGCGGCCATGAATCTACGGAATTCGAAGCTTGGCTCGAGCTTGAACGCGAGCACCTGCATAGCGCATAGCCGCTGGCGTGAGACGCTGTTGCGCTATGTCGGCGAGCTGGAGGGGCAGGGCAGGCACCTCGAGGCTGCCGAACGCTTGGCGAGACTACTCGAGCAAGACGACCTGGACGAGGACGCGCTCAGGGCCTACATGAGCGCTCTCTTTCGCGCGGGCCGGCAAGCGCGCGCCCTCCGTGCCTATGAGGACTTTGCTAAGCATCTCAGTGAGGAGTTGGGGCTGGAGCCGACCACGGCCACCGAGCAACTGGCCCAGGCAGTCCGCGAAGCGGATACTGCATGCCTCAAGCAGCTTGCGCCGAGTCCCACGCCCCCGCATCCACCCGCTCGCACGCCTGGTGTTGCCGTGACCCCGGCACGACCTGCCCTGCCTACGCCCGCCACCCTGTTTGTAGGGCGCGACCTGGAGCTGGCGGAAATCGCCCATCTGCTCTCCCAACCGGACTGCCGCATCCTCACGCTCATTGGCTTGGGGGGAGTAGGCAAGTCGCGCATCGCTTTGCAAGCTGCCGCTGAACTGACGCAACGGTATGAAGACGGCGTCTACTTTGTGCCCTTGGATTCGCTAACCTCGGCCCAATCCATCCCGACCGAGATTGCGACCGCCCTCAGCCTCACCTTGCAGGGCAAAGAGGAGCCCTTTACCCAAGTGGCCCGTCACCTTGGGGAACAGCACATCACTTTTGGTGCTCGACAACTTCGAGCACCTCATGGAGGGGGCTGCCTTGGCCTCTCACCTCCTGGCCGCCTGCCCAAACCTCGACCTGCTCGTCACTTCCCGAGAACGGCTTAACCTCGAGGAAGAGTGGCTTTTCCCTATCGGGGGCCTGGCCTTTCCCGACCATAAAACCCCCATAGCGGACGCCCTCGCCTTTGACGCCGTGAAGCTCTTCGCGCAAAGGGCTAAGCGAGTCGCCCCCACCTTTACCCTCACCGAAAAAGACCTTCCTCACGTCCTCGGCATCTGCCGGCTGGTGGGCGGCTTTCCCTTGGGCATCGAACTCGCCGCGGTATGGGTGAGGATGATGCCCCTTGCAGAGATTGCGTTGCAGAGATTGCGGCAGAACTCGAGGTGAACCTGGACTTCCTCGCCTCTACGAGCCGCAACGCCAGCGAGAGGCAGCAGAGCATCCGCACCGTGTTCGAGGGGTCCTGGCGGCTCCTTGCGCCCAAAGAGCAAGAAGCTCTGAGAAAGCTCTCCGTCTGCGCTTGCTACAACGCCCGGTCGGTGACTTAGGCTGGAGCAAGCAAGACGCCTTCGCGGTCATTGAAGAAGAGCTGGACAACATCCTTGCCGCCTGGCGCTGGGCCACCGCCGGGGAATGGGTGAAAGAATTGCAGGGATCGGCGTTGCGACTGCGGGCGTTTTACAGCCATCAGGCACGGTTTCACGATGCAAAAGCGGTCTTTGCGCAGGCCATAGCCGGTCTGAGGGAAACAGAACCGGCACACCATGCCGCTTTGGGGCACGTTTTGGTTGAAGCGGCTTGGATTCATCATCACTTAGAGCAGTCCGAAGAGGCCAAGGTCGTGTAAGAGCGCAGCACGGCGCAACGTAGTCATGTCTGGTGCGCTGAGGCCACAGGTGCAAGCAGCAGCCTCCGCGAACACGGCGACCCCCGACGC
>JALZLY010000351.1 GCA_030858465.1 Deinococcota bacterium | reverse complement strand
GCTGATTTGTCATGCTGAGTCCTTGGCATAGGCCAAGGATTTCATGCAGCAAGATAAGCAGACCCTTGGCTATCGTCACGAAAGACCTCGCCGGTCGGGGCGGCGAGCGCATTCCTTGACCAAGAACAACGTCTTTTAAGCGTTGGCGTGGCAGTCTACCTGAAAAGCCCGCGTCCTTCTACGGTTAGGTTTGGCGCGGCTCGGGCGGGGCGAGCCGCGGCAGGTAGTCGCGCTTGTAGACCATGATGGTGCGCTTAAAGGTCATCACCACCACGCCGTCCTCTTTAAAGCCGGTGGTCCTGACGGTGACGATGCCCTGCTCTTTGCGCGAGCGCGACTCGCGCGTCTCGAGCACCTCGCTGCGGGCGTAGAGGGTGTCGCCTTCATAGACCGGCGCGGGCATGCGCACCTCGTCCCAGCCCAGATTGACGCCGTTTTGCGAGATGTCCGCGACCGACAAGCCGGTGATCAGGGCCAGGGTAAAGGTCGAGTCCACCAGCGGCTCGCCAAACTCTGTCCTGGCGGCGTAGGCCCGGTCGAAGTGGATGGGGTTGGGGTTGACGGTTAACAGCGTGAACCAGACGTTGTCGGTCGCCAGGACCGTCCGGCCCAGCGGATGGGGATAGATGTCGCCCACCTCGAAGTCTTCAAAGCACCTGCCCGTCCAGCCCTGTTTGATGGTCATCGCGCTCCTTTGAAATAGCTGTCAGCGTTCAGCCGTCAGCTATCAGCTAGACGTAGGTCCGCCGTGCGGACCTCAATCTTCATGATCCTCATAGGTCGTGGGGCTAGATCGCGCCCGCACGCCGCAGTGCGGCGATCCTCTCGGCGCCGTAGCCGAGTTCGGCGAGGATCGTTTCGGTGTGCTCGCCGACCTCGGGAACAGCGCCCATGACGGCTTCGGCGCCCGCCATCGTGACGGGCGGCAGAAGCGCCCTGAGCGGCCCCACCGGCGACTTGACCTCGGCCCAGCGCCCTCTGGCCGCAAGGCTGGGGTGGGCCAGAAACTCCTCCACCGTGCGCATCTGCGCGTGGGCGATGGCAGCCCCTTCAAGGCGCGCTTCGACCCCCTCGAGCGTAAGCCCCGCAAACACCCCTTCGATAGCCTCGTGCAGGGCCTCGCGGTGCCGCACCCGTTCGGCGTTCGAGGCGAACCTGGAATCTTCGGCGAGCTCGGGGCGTTCCAGAACAAGCTCGCAAAAGCGCCGCCACTCCCGCTCGTTTTGGATGCCCAGGAGAATATGCTTGCCGTCCCCGCTGGCAAAGGGGCCGTAGGGCGCGATGGTGGCGTGCATGGCGCCGGTGCGCGGCGGCGCGCTGCCGCCGTAGCCCGTATAGTAGGCGGGATAGCCCATCCACTCGGCCAGGGCCTCGAAGAGCGAGACCTCTATGATCGTCCCCTCGCCCGTGTTCGCGCGGTGAAAGAGCGCGGTGAGGACGCCCGAAAAGGCGTACATGCCGCCGGCAATGTCGGCGACCGAGATGCCCGCCTTGCTGGGTACCTCCTCGCTGCCGGTGACCGACAAGAGGCCCGCCTCGGCCTGAACGAGCAGATCGTAGGCCTTTTTGTCGCGGTAGGGGCCCGAGGAGCCGTAGCCCGAGAGGGTGCAGACGATGAGGGGGGGATAGCACGCCCTCAGCGCGTCGGCGCCGAAGCCCAAACGCTCGACCGCGCCCGGCGCCAGGTTGTGCATGAACACGTCGGCCTTCGCCAGCAAGCGCTCGAGGACAGCCTTGCCCTCGTCGCGCTTGAGGTCGAGCGTCAAGGACTCCTTGGCGCGGTTGAGCCAGACGAAGTGGCTCGACAAACCCTTCACGGTCTTGTCGTAGCCGCGGGCGAAGTCGCCCACGCCGGGCCGCTCGAGCTTGATGACCCTAGCGCCCAGGTCGGCGAGCTGGCGGCTGGCAAAGGGCGTTGCTACCGCCTGCTCGAGCGCCACGACCGTGATGCCGGTAAGCGGGCGCATCTAGTAAACCACCATCAGTAAGACCGGGGCAGCCCCAGGACGTGCTGCCCGATGTAGGCGAGGATCAGGTTGGTGGAAATCGGCGCCACCTGGTAGAGGCGCGTCTCGCGGAACTTGCGCTCGACGTCGTACTCGCTGGCGAAGCCGAAGCCGCCGTAGGTCTGCACCGCCACGTTGGCCGCTTGCCAGGACGCCTCGGCGGCTAAGTGCTTGGCCATGTTGGCCTCCGCGCCAGCCGGGCTGCCGCCGTCGAAGAGTTCGGCGGCCTTGTAGCGCATCAGGTCGGCGGCGCGCACGCGGATATAGGCCTCGGCGATGGGAAACTGCACGCCCTGGTTCTGGCCGATGGGCCTGCCGAAAAGCTCGCGCTCCTTGGCGTAGCTCGTGGCGCGGTCGGTAAACCAGTAGCCGTCGCCGATGCACTCGGCGGCGATGAGAATACGCTCGGCGTTCATGCCGTCTAAGATGTAGCGAAAGCCCTTGCCCTCCGCGCCGATCAGGTTCTCGGCGGGCACCGCAAGGTTGTCGAAAAAGACCTCGGTGGTGTGGTGGTTGAACATCGTCTTGATGGGCTTGATGGTGACGCCCTTGCCGACCGCTTCGCGCAAATCGACCAGGAAGACCGACAGCCCCTCGCTGCGCCTCGCGGCCTCTTCGCGCGGCGTGGTCCGCGCCAGGAGCAGCATCAGGTCGGAGTGGAGCGCCCGGGACGTCCAGATCTTCTGGCCGTCGACGATATAGTGGTCACCCCGGCGGACGGCGGTGGTGCTGAGGCTCAGGGTGTCGGAGCCGGCGTTGGGCTCGGTGACGCCAAAGGCCTGCAGCCGCAGTTCGCCCGAGGCGATCTTGGGCAGATACGCCTGCTTTTGCGCTTTGGAGCCGTGCCTTAAGAGCGTGCCCATGATGTACATCTGGGCGTGGCCGGCCGCCGCGTTGCCGCCCGAGCGGTGGACCTCTTCCAGGATGATCGAGGCCTCGGTGACGCCCAGGCCGGAGCCGCCGTACTCCTCGGGGATGAGCGCGGCCAGGTAACCCGCCTCGGTCATCGCCCGGATAAAGGCGTCGGGATAGCCTTCCCTTTGGTCGAGCTCGCGCCAGTAGGCGTCCGGGTAGCGCGCGCAGAGCTTGCGCACGCCCTGCCGCAAGTCGTCGTGAAGTTCGTCGGCTTGCGCGCTCACGCCCATGTCCTCATCTCCCATGTCCTCATCCTGCCTCCTCATCGGCCTGGAGATGGGCTAAGCGCCCGCGCTCGTAGAGGTCGCCGCCGTGAATGTCATTGACGACGACCGCTGGAAAGTCCTCGACGATGAACTCGCGAATCGCCTCGGGGCCGAGGTCCCCGTAGGCGACGACCCGACTCGCCTTGATACGCTGTGCCAGGATGGCAGCCGCGCCGCCGACCGCCGCCAAGTAGACGGCCCGGTGCTCCATGAGCGCTGCCCTCACTTCCTGTGAACGGTAGCCCTTGCCGATCAGGCCTTTTACGCCCTGCGCCAGGATGGCCGGGGTGTAGGGGTCCATGCGCCCGCTCGTCGTCGGCCCGGCGGAGCCAATGGCGTGACCCGGCTTGGCGGGCGCGGGGCCGACGTAGTAGATCACCTCGCCCCGCAGGGAGAGCGGTAGGCGCTCGCCTCCTTCGATGAGCGCCACCAGCCG
>JALZLY010000350.1 GCA_030858465.1 Deinococcota bacterium | reverse complement strand
CTCAGGCTGATGGAGGAACAAGACCGCTTCAAGGAGCTGAAATTACAGCTCTTGCGCGAGGAAATTCAAAAAGGGCTCGATGATCTGGATAACGGCCGGTACAGCGAATACACCAGTGAAACGCTGTTGGAACTGTTTGAGGACATCAAGAAGCGTGGCCGGGCGAGGCTGGCTGCCAAACAGCAAGATAGTGCCTGATGGCCTCTTTCCAGCTTACCGACGAAGCGCGGGGCGATTTAGATGAAATTTGGGATTATATCGCCGTTGACAGCGCGGTGAGCGCCGACCGCTTGCTGGATCGACTGGAAGAGCAGTTCGACTTGCTGGCCGAGCAGCCGCTGATCGGTCGCGCCCGGGAAGATCTCGCCGCCGGCCTGCGGAGCTTCACCGTGGGAAACTACCTTATTTCTATCGCCACCGGGAAGACGTGGTAGAGATCGTTCTCGTTCTGAACGCTGCTCGAGACGTAGAGGCGATGTTCCGGGGGTCGTGAACGCCAAAACGGTGGCCCGGCCTTATCAGCCTCTTCTCTTTCTGGGGCCGGTGCTGTGAAGCTGGATGACCGTCTCTTCATCCACCCATACGAAGTGGGGATGCTCGATGGGCACGACCACGAAACCCCCGACCGGTACGGCCGTGGTCTGCGTACGGTCGCGTGCCTCACCCATGCCGAAGTTGAAGACGCCTTGGAGGACGGTCACGTGCTCGAGCGCTGGATGATAGTGCGGAGGGATTTCGTATCCTGCCGGGAACCTGAGGCGCAAGGTCAAGGGACCTTCCTCACTGGGATTGCCCTCCAAGAGGATGAACTCCGCACCAGGCGGCAGCGAGCCGGGGCCGGATTGCCACTCGAGCGCGTCCGGCAGCACCAGGATGTGCCCGGGCTCATCTTGTGCCTGTGCGCTGAGGACGCCAAAGAGACCCAGCGCCAGCACCATCAATAGAAGCGTTTTGCCAAAGGTTTTTTGGATAATGCCATGTTCTTTACCACTGCCCTCTGCCATAGTGCTACCCTCCTTTCTACTTTTCTTAGGGCATGAAGATAGGGCATGAAGAAAGGTCGCTCGAGGCAGCCCGTGCGAAAATTCCTAGCAGTCAATCGCCACCTCGAGCATGAGCGATCCTGTCACCAAGAAAGGTCCTGTTAGACTGGGTGCGTGCAGAGACTGAGCGCCGTTCCCGCCGCCGACCGCCTCGAGCTGTTCACCGTGACTCCCTGCCGCCCCTTGCGCGACGCCAGGGAGGCGGTTGGCTACGCGATCGCGCGCTTTCACGAGAGCTGGAGCCGCTACCGCACGGTGACGCCGACGCTCTATCTGGTCGGCGACGACGCGCCGGGCCTGTTCGTGACCCTCGGGCGGCTGCGCAAGAGGTATGGCCTCAGTTGGGATACGACTCAAGCCGTCGTGGAGGCGTTCGAGGGGCAAAGGGAGGTGCGCGGCTTCATCGTCGCGGCGAGCGGGGTCGGCGGCGACCCTTTGACTCCGCTCTTTACCCTGCAAGGACACGACCTGGGCGAGCGCCACCACGGCGCGCTCGACCTGACGCTCCTCACGCCCTTCGAGCAAGGTTTTGCTACGGAACTCGAACTCGAGGCCGGCGTCTGGCAGGAGCGCTGGGCAGAAGCCGCGGCCACTGCGAAGCTGCCGGGCTGACACGGCCGGGGGCTTGTGTCATGAATCCACCCCACGGCTCGAGCCAGATCAGGTATAGTCTTTGAGGCGCTTCGTTAGTAACGCAAGAAAAGCCAGAAAGCAGGCGCTAACCATACCTGCTCAACACGCCGGAAGCTTCCGGCGTGTTTTTTGAGGTTTTTCTACAGGGTTTTTCTATGAGGCGCGTTCCACGCGGGCGAAGACCGCCACGCGCCTGGGCAGGTCTACCTCGACCTGCCAGCCTTTGAACCGGCACCAGGACAGGAGCTGCCGCTCGGTTTCTTCGTAGAGCGTCACGCCGTTGTCGAGTTGGTTGCGGTTGGCGTGGTTGGAAAATATCTCCTCGAGCATCTGCAGGGACACTTCAGCCCGACCCCTTTTGGCGAGGTGCGTCGTGAGGTGATCTTCCAGCATGTCTTTTGTCATCCTTGGCTCCTCGCTGCCCGGAGATCAGGGCGCTTGCCCAAACCTCGCGCCGAGTCCCGAGCGGGGTCGGTTACCCAGCCTGCGCTAGGCGGTTTCCTGAAACGGAGAGGCCGCCCAAAGCTCAAGGTAAGCGGCCGCTAGCCCAGCTAACGCTTGGGGCGTGTGGCGCGCCGGTTGGCCGTGCCGGGCCCGCCGCGGCCACCGGGGCGCCGGCCTCCGCTCCCATACGCCTGCCCCGCCTGGTTGCTCGAGCGGTTGCTCGAGTGCTCCCTGTCGCCGTTTCGTCCGCTCCCCGGCGGGCGGGCGCCGTACGGCCGCGCACCGCCGCTCGGCGCAGTGTCGGCCTCGTAGACGAAATCCTCTACCTTGACGCGCTCGAGCCGCGCGCCGAGCGAGCGTTCGATGGCGTGGACGATCTTCTCGTCCTCCTGGGTGACGAAGGTGAAGGCCTCGCCGCTCCTGAGCGCGCGTCCCGTCCGGCCGATGCGGTGGGTATAGGCCTCGGGGGTGGTGGGTACGTCGTAGTTGATGACGTGCGAGACACGCGTCACGTCGATGCCGCGCGCGGCGATGTCGGTGGCGACCAGGATGTGATAGCTCCCGTCGCGAAAGCCGTCCAAGGCCTGCTGGCGCTTGTTCTGCGAGAGGTTGCCCTGCAAGGAGGCGACGAAGAAGTTGTCCTTGTCGAGCTGCTGCGCGAGGCGCTTGGCGCCGTGCTTGGTGCGGGTGAAGACCAGGACGCTGCGAGGGTCGTGCTTGCGCAAGAGGTGCTTGAGCATCGCGGTCTTCTGCCCACGCCCGACCGGGTAGAGGGCGTGGGCGACGGTTTCGGCGGGCGCGGCCCTGCCGATCTCCACCGTGACTGGGTCCTTTAGAATGCTCCCGGCGAGGTGGCGGAGGTCGCTCGGCATGGTGGCCGAGAAGAGCAGCCGCTGCGCCCCCGCCGGGACGCGCTTCATGATGGCGCGGATGGCGGGCAAGAAGCCCATGTCGAACATGTGATCGGCCTCGTCGAGGACGAGCACTTCTAAGCTCGACAGCTTGCCGTTGCCCTGCTCGAGGTGGTCCAGGAGGCGCCCGGGACAGGCCACGATGATCTCGGCCCCGCCGCGCAGGGCGCGGATCTGGGGGGTCATGCCCACGCCGCCGTAGACGGTGGCGCTGCGCAGATCGGTGCCTCGCCCGAGGGTGTTGATCTCCCCGTGGATCTGCTCGGCGAGCTCGCGGGTCGGCGCCACGATGAGCGCGCGAATGCGCCCCCGGGGCCCGTCCAGGAGGCGGTGCAGGAGCGGCAGGACGAAGGCGGCCGTCTTGCCGGTGCCGGTCTGCGCTAAGCCCAGGATGTCGCGGCCCTCCAAAGCGGCCGGGATGGCCTGCTCTTGGATGGGCGTGGGGAGGGTGTAGCCTGCGGCCTTTACGCCGGCGCCGACGCGGGGGTGGAGCTTGAACTGTTCAAATGTCATAAGAATCCTTCCTGGCTAAGCTTCAGCCAAGTCGCACGCTTTGACTGAGTTGTGATAGCAAGAGTTGTAGTGTACACCGGAAAGAGCGGTGACCAAGGTATCCGGCGTGGCGGCGGAGGTTAGCAGAGGTCAGCAGAGGTCAACCGTCTCGAGCCGTGGTACACTTGCGGAGAACCTCGAGCACGAAGTGCACGTCGCCCAGAGCCCGGTGGCTGCGGTGCCTTTCGAGGAGGTGCTCCAGCCCCTCGGCTTTGACGGCCCGGTGCAGGCCGCTGCGCTTGCTCCCTTTGAGCCGCGCGTACATGCGCATGGCACAGGCGAAGAGGATGCTCGGGTGAGTCAGGCCCCAGCCCGCGCTGGTCGCCTCGAGCATGCGCGCGTCGAAGGGCGCGTTCCAGGCCAAGACCGTGGCGCGGTCCGTCAGCCGCCTCAGTTCAGGGAGGACGTCGGGCCAGTTCGGCTGATCGTCGAGCATGTCCAAGCTGACGCCGTGGACCCGCTGGGCATAGGGGTTCATGCGCCGCGCGCGCGGGCGCACGAGCGTGTCGAGGAGGATCTCGCCGCGCGTGTCGATGACGCTCACCTCGATCACCTCGGCCTGCGAGAGGCCGGTGGTCTCGGTGTCCAAGATGAGCACGTCGTCGCGCTCCAAGAGGCTCGAGAGAGCCGCGCACAGCCTCTCCTCGAATTTCGCGGGGGCAGGCGCGGTAGGGAGGATCACGGCGGCAGTATACCGCGTGGCGTCACCTGCCGCCAATGAGATTTCAGGCTTGCCCTTGTTCCGACTCTGCCGGCCTATCACTGCCGGCCTATTACCGCCGGCCTATTGCTGCCGGCCTGTACCGAGGACATACTGGTGCTGAGACGTATACTGGCAAGGTGCCAAGAGGAGAGGTAAGGTCCAGCGCCGAGGTCGAAGCGCTCGAGCGCTTCTTGCTGGAGGGCGACTTGCCGGACGCGGACGTTCTTCGCAGGGGTAGGCTGGCGGGCTACGCCTATAGCCGCCTCGAGCCCGGACATCCGCTGAGGGGCGAGCTCGAGGCGGACTTCGTGCTGGCGACCGCCCAGCACCTGGCGGTGAGGGCCGAGGTCTTGCCGCTGCTGCGGGCCTGGCAGGAGGCGGGCGTCGAGGTGCTGGTTTTCAAAGGCTTCTATCTGGCGGAGTTCGTCTACGAGGCGCCGGCAGAGCGCTTCTACAGCGACGTCGACATCCTCATGCGGCCCGAAGCGTCACATGCGGCGTCGCGCCTCGCGCAGAGACTGGGCTGGCTCGAGAGCTGGCACGAGGAGGGCTCCAGCACGCTTCACGGCCACCGCGCGGCCAGGCAGCGAGAGCACGAGCTGATGCACCTGGACAGCACCAGGGTGAGGCTGCGCTTAGACGTCCATCAGCGCATCCTCCACAACAGGTTGCCCTGGACCAGGGTGCAGGAGCGTTTTACCCACGAGGCCTGGGCCGCCTCGGAGGAGGTGACCTGGGAGAGCACGGCCTTCCGCGCGCTGAAGCCGGCCGACGCGCTGCTCATCGGGCTGGTCTTGAACCGCGCCTGGTCGGGTGACGACTGGCACCTCAGACCGCACGACCTGCTCGACTTCAGGGCCCTGGTCGGGCGCTGCGCTCTGACGGAGGACGCCCTCGGGCGGCGGGCGCGGGCGCTGGGTTGCCGGCGCACCCTCGAGCTCTTCTTGAGGCGTTGCAATGCCTTTGAGGGACGGCTCAGCCTGCGCCCGCCCAGCCGCGGCGAGCGGCGGCGCTGGAACCTGGCCGTCATCCCCGAGCGGGGCCACCCCGGCCTCGAGAAAGGGATCAATGTCGCCCTGCGCGCGCCCGGCACGGCCCTGGACATGCTCCGCGAACTGCCGGGGGTCTTGCGCCTCCTGGCCTCTTCGCGCCATCAGGACCTGCTCGAGCTGGCCGCCAGCCCCGAGCGGGTCAACGCCATGGCGCCGGTTGTGACGCCGAGGACGGTCTCCTATGAGGCGTGGCGGTCGGTCCAGCGCGGGGTGCGCCGCGACCTGGCCCTGCTCGGCAGACGGCCGAGACCCGGCAGCCCGCTGCTGACCTTGGCTCTGTTTTTCGCCTTGCGCAGGCGCGGCTGTCCGGTGCTGTTTTGCAGCGATGGGGCGGGAAAGCTGCGCGTTTGGCTCGAGCTGGACGGCAAGCCCTTAGAGGACCGAAGCAAACCGCAGGACGAGGCGCCGTAATCCTCCGGGCAAGAGACAGCGCCAACGGCGCATGCCGAGCAAAACTCAGAAGTCAAACGCCAGGAGAAGGAGCTCGCCCTCCTGACCCCCGAATCCCAACAGCAAGGGCCTCCTGGAGACATCCAGGAGGCCCTTGCGCTCAAGCTGTCGCTTAGGGTGTGAAGGCGAACTTGGTGAGGTCTCTGAGCCGCCCGAATCTCTTGAGTTGGGGCTTCGCGTAGGTTTTTTTCATGTCTCTGTTGCCTCCGGTTCGTTGTTCTTAGAACTAACTCGTGGTTCATGCTCGACCGTCTTCACATCGCGGTTTCGAGCGGGGTCCGCGGCTGCCCGCGGTCCCATACGCGCCGTCCCGAGCTTGAACGTGCGTTCAAACCCGTTGGAAACGTTTAGCCCGAGGTCAGCGCTAGGAGATCGCCGAACTCGCCGTTGACGCCGTCGGGGAAGAAGCCGCCGGGCGTGCCCGAGAGGGTGGTGTCCAGGTAGACGATGTTCAAGACCTCGAGCGGGGTGCGGGCGAAGGCCAAGGCATTCTCGTCGGTGGGGGTGATGTTGGCGGTGGTGCCGAAGGGGTTGTCGTGGGTAACGGCCTGGTCCTTGCCGCCGCCGAGCGAGCCGCGCGCGGCCGAGATGGCGTTGGCGGTCGCGAGGATGCTGCCGCCGCGGTTGAAGATCACGTTGCGAATGTCACCGGCGTGATAGCCCTCGACCAGACCGACACTGACGGCGTCGGCCAGGATGCTCCTGCTGGTGATGAAAGGAGCCGCACCGTTATAGGCCGTTACGCCCACGTCCTCGAAAATGAAGGCGCCCAGAATGAAGCTATCGGCGTCGGCAAAGGCGTCGAAGCCCGCGCCCAGGCCCGCGGCCTGACCGGCCAGGTCAAAGGCGTTGGTGAAGTCGATGGTGGGGCGAGCAGCCGCACCGTCTTGGAGGAGGTTCCGCAGGTAGACGACGTGAGCTTCCTCGTCGAGCGCGATCTCCTCGGCGTTCTGAAAGTCCCTCATGCGGGAGAAGTCGACCTGTCTGCCGCCGATGACATTACCGAGCGCGCCGACGCCGGTGACGCCTACGCCCCTGTCCTCGAGGCCGACGCCGAAGACGCCGCGCAGGTAGTACTCGGCCTCCAGGTACTCGAGGTTGAGCGCCAGGTTGCCGATCTGCACGTCTACGTTGGTGCTGGGGCCTTCGGGGGGAAGATCCTCTTGAAGGGGGTTGGGGTCGGCGACGGGCACTGGCTGCGCGCTGGTGCCGCAGGCGGTGAGCAGGGCACCGGCGCCCAGAACGCCCATATTGGCGAGCATCTGGCGACGGTTTAGTTTGGCGGTGGCTTTGGCTTGCAGAAGTTTTTGCAGGTCCACGATTCCTCCTTGGCCCGGACAGGGTGGCTCCTTGCCGGGTGAACGAGAGACGTAAGGGTTTACTTGGCGTTCAGAGAGTCACCTCCCAAGCCGGGCATAAGGACCCGTGGAGTCACAAAATAGTAAAGTCGCCCAAGTTCGACCATCAGCTTAATCCCTTTCATCCGACATTATATTTCCCTCATCAAGCAAGATACACACTTAACCCACAGTTGGATGTCGGGCTCTTGGATGTGGGCGCTGCGATGTCGGGTGGCGGCGTCCAGGCGAAGCTTCGAGGTCGCCTGTAAAGGCTCCTACTCGAGCAGTTCTCTCAGCATCTCGGGGACGGCGCCGAAGTCCCGGCCCGTCTCGAGGCGGTAGAGCGCGCTCCGGCCGACCAGCGCCGCCAGCGCGCTCAGGTGCGCCTGCGAGGAGGGGGCGTCGGTGAGGAGCACGTTGGGAGCGAGCTCGAGCAGGGCCTCCTCGGCTTGCATGGGCGCGAGCGCCGTCTCAGCGCGGTGGGCGACACGGGGAAAGACGAGCGCGCCCGGCGCGCACTCGGCGACAAGGCTCACGGCGTAGAGCTCTTCCGGCCAGAACTGCCGCTTGGGCTGCTTGGCTGATCTGGGCCGGCTCAGGAGCGGCCGCAGTTCGGGAAAGAAGCCGGCGGTCTCGTCCGTCACGTCGACCTCGTCGGGGAATGCCTGCACCGTAAGCTCTTCTGGGCCCTCCGATAGGCCCTCTCGGGGGCTCAAGAAGAGCCTGTCGTCGCCCATGAAGCCGAAGCCCGCCCGCAAGAGCGCCAAACTCAAGGTGGACTTGCCGGCGCCGCTCATGCCCGCCAGCAACAGACCCCGGCCGCCCAGCGAGAGGCCCGCCGCGTGCAGGCTGTAGCGCCCCCGGCGCTTCATGAGCTCGACAAAGGCGACGGTGAAGAGCGGGTGCGACAAGACCCACAGGTCGGCCAGCTCGCTCTCCAGGATGGACACCTCGGCCCGCCCGTGGGCGGGCTCGCAGAGCAGCCTCGCCCGCTCGCCGTCGCTGAGGTAGAGCCTGTCGTCCTCGAGGTAGATTGCCTCGCCCCTGGGAAAGTCGAAGAGCGGCCGTGACCGCCCGCTCGGGCGCGCCAGCCGGTGTTCCTGCGGGCGCAAGACGGTGTGGCAGGTGAAGGCGAGGTCGGCGGGGGGCTGGGTGCTTGCCGGGGAGGACCCAGAGGAGCCCGCTACCGCGAAGTAGCGCAGCCTCGAGTGGAGCGCCGCTAAGATCTCCGGGCGGTCGGCGGATATGGTGACGCTCAGGCCGTGAACGTGGTAGTGGCGGGTCCGCACGCCCTCGCTCGAAGTGCCCTCGCTCAAAACGCCCTCGCTCAAGGGGCGGCCCGAGGCGGAAAGCTGTAGTATTCGGCGAAGGTCGGCCGGGGGTCGCGTCCCTCCAAGAAGGGCTCGCCCTCCCGCACCAGCCAGCAGTGCCCCTCGACCTCGCCCTCGGGTTTGCCCATGCCAAAGGCGAGCGCGACCTCCAGGCCGGCTCGCCTCAGAAAGTAGAAGAGGGTGAGGCCGCGGGTGAGACAGCCGCGCCTGACCAGCGGCCGGCCCCGGCGGATGACGGCGTCGACGTAGCGCACGATTTTATCCGCACCGTCCGGGTCCAGGGTGTCCGGGGCGGGAGCGCGCCCCTCGAGCAGGGCGAGGAGAGTGGGCAGCTTGAGCCTGAGCAGGAGGGGCACGGCGGCGGCAAAGAGGAAGATGTGGACGAGCAGCAGAAGGTCGCCCGGCCCGCGCAGCTCCCTAAGCCACGACTCGCTAATCCTGATCCTGGACGGCCACCAGCTCCGCACGGGCCAGCTCCTCTAAAATCTCCAGCACGTCCGCCTCGACGGCGCCGCCTTGCGCGTCGTACTCCTCGGCGACGGCCGCCGCCACCGCCGCTACGCTGCGGGTGCCGTCGCAGAGGTCCCACACCCTGCCGCCGACCTCGTTGAGCCCGTAGCACTCGCCGTCGTCTAAGTTCACCAGGACCAGGGTGCCCGCGGTCTCCTGTTTGATCACCTTGTCGCGGTGCCTGGGACGGCTCTCGAGTCTGATCATCTGTCGCTCGGCCTCCTTAGGGTTTGAAAACCATCACGCTGAAAACCATCATGTCAAGTCATACCACAGGTCTCAGCAAACGGATTGCAGGCTTCCCGGCATTGCTCGGCTGGGCCTGCGCTGAGCGGCCAGGGCGCCCGGCGGGGCAAGAAGATAACGTACAATCAGGCGTATGACCTGGCTCTGCTCGTACTATACTACCGCGACCTCGACCCTGCCCTTGCGGGAGCCGTGAGGAATGCTTAGCAGGCTTTCTCGGCGGCTTGGCCTGACGCTCGTCTTGCTGGCGGCGCTTGCCGCTTGCCGCGCCGACCGCGAGACGCAGGCGGAGAGCTTCGCCGCCGCGCGTGAGGCGCAGCCGGCGGGTCACGCGCTCTTCTTGCGGCACTGCGCCGGCTGCCACGGCGTGGCGGCCGGGGGCGGCGTCGGCCTCCGCTTGCTCGCCAACCCCCGCCTAGGGGACGGCGACTACGTCTTGGGCGTGATCGCGGGCGGCCGCCGCGCCATGCCCGCCTTCGGCAACGTCCTGACCGAGGAGGAGATAGCGGCCACCACGCGCTTCGTCCAGGCCCTCGAGGCTGCGGGTGGGCCGGAGTGAGCTACCCCTTCGTCTTCGCGCTCTCGCTCGCGCTCGGCTACCTCATCGGCAGCATCCCCACGGGCTACCTGGTCGCCAGGATCAAGGGCGTCGACATCCAGCAGTACGGCTCGGGCAACATCGGCGCGACCAACGTCATGCGCGCGTTGGGCACCTTCTGGGGCGTCCTGGTGCTCGTCCTCGATCCCCTCAAGGGCGCGCTGGCGGTGTGGCTGGCGCTGTTTCTCTTCGCCTTGGGTCCCTGGGGTGTCGCCTTGACGGGCCTGGCCGTGGTGCTCGGCAACAACTTCAACGTCTTCTTGCGTCTCCGGGGCGGCAAGGGCATCGCCACCAGCATCGGCGCCTTTGCCGTCATCGAGCCCATCGTCACCCTGGTCGCCGTCATCATCGGCGTCTTCGTGATCGCCATGGGGCGCTACGTGTCCCTGGGCACCCTGACGGGCATGATCAGCGTGCCGCTCATCCTCTTCGTCGGCCACTGGCATCCCGCCAACCTCTTTTTGGGCACCGCGATGGCGCTCCTGGCACTCTTTCGCCACCGCGACAACTTGGAGCGCCTGGCCAGGGGCGTCGAGCGCCGGCTGGGGGAAAGCAAGACCTCGGCGGAGACGGGGCCGTCAGAGGAGATGAGGAGGCCCGCGGAGACGGAGCCGCTGGAAGGGGAAAGGACCTGATGCTCGACTTTCTGGTGATCGGACCGCATCCCGACGACGCCGAGCTGGGCATGGGCGGCAGCCTGGCTCGAGCAGCCGCCGAAGGCCGCCGCACCGGCATCATCGACCTGAGCCGGGGTGAGGCCGCCACCAAGGGCACGCCCGAGCTGCGCGCCCAAGAGGCCGAGGCGGCGGCTAGGATCTTGGGCCTCGAGCTGCGCCGCAACATGGACTGGCCCGACTCGCGCATCATGGACACGGTGGACCGAAGGCTGCAACTGGGCCGCGTCCTGCGCGAGCTGCGGCCCAAGGTGGTGGCCGCGCCGCACATGAACGACCGCCACCCCGATCACGTGGCCGCCGCTCGCATCGTCCCCGCCGCCGTCCACCTCGCCGGCCTCAAGAACAGCCCCCTGGACGGCGAGCCCTTCAAGCCGCTGCGCTTTTTCTACTACATGGGCAACGGCCCCTTCGAGGCCAGTTTGGTCATCGAGGTGAGCCCGTACATGGACATCTGGGAGGCGGCGGTCCGTTCTTACGCGAGCCAGTTCAGCGGCCCGCCGGCGTCCGAGACGGTAACGCCGGATATCTTTGTCCGCAGGCGCGGCCGGGCCGCCTACTGGGGCGCCTTTATCGGCGTCAACTACGGCGAGCCGCTGTGGTCGCCGGTGCCGATCCCCTACTCGCCGTTCTAGGCGCGCGCGACGGATCTGCGGCGCCCCTACCTTTCGGTTGAGGGTCACGTCCCGCACTCATTAGTTTCGTAATTTTGGGGATGTAAGAAGTAGAACTCACCGTTCGCTCAATTCCAAACCCACTTCTCAGAATTGAGTCCGCTCAGTCCACAGTTCACTCATTTGAAGGCGACTTATGAGCAATATTGACAAACTTTCGTGCTACAGCATCCATAAAACTGATAAAGCAGAAGGTTGGGAACATTGTTTTGCGAATGATGTGTCATTAACTCGAACAGCAATTGACTCTGGATTTAGGGGTGAATTAGCGTGCAGAACGCGAATGTGGCAGTTTTGGGACATTTTTGTGAAGTCAGAAAAATTTGAGCGAACGGTGAGCTATAGGCACACAAACGAAAGAAGCGGCCGTTTTGCCTTGCTTGGCCGCTTCTTCTTTTACCGTCCCTGACAGGTTTTCTGTGGTGCGCCCGAGAAGATTCGAACTCCTGGCCTTCTGATCCGTAGTCAGACGCTCTATCCAGCTGAGCTACGGGCGCATGGTGCGTCTCGCCGGGGCGGGAATGGCGGAGAGGGAGAGATTCGAACTCTCGGTCCAGCTTTCGCCAGACGCAGTCTTAGCAGGACTGTGGTTTAAACCGCTCACCCACCTCTCCAAGACCGTCTTTGCTGACCGCTGTTGCCGAGCATCCTCGTGGCGGAGGGTGAGGGATTCGAACCCCCGGTAAGGTCGCCCCTACTACAGTTTTCAAGACTGTCGCCTTCAACCGCTCGGCCAACCCTCCGGTCAGCGCGTTTGTGAGTATACAGAGTTTCAGGGGTCTCTGTCAACGATTTTTGAGCGCGCTTAAATTTGACAACTTTGGTCGGAAATGCATACGATGCTTTTGTTGCCTGGCGTGTTGCCCCTGGCAATCCGACGATGCTCACGAAACAAGCCCGCCTCTCTTCCAGACGACCCAAGTGGCCTCCTCTCATCCTGCTGCTGCCGGGAGTCTGTGTGGCGGCGGCCGTGCTCTTGCCGCTCGTCTACCTCGTCTTGCGCTCGGTGGAGGCGGGGCCGGGCATCTGGACCTTCATCTTGCGGCCCAGAACCGTGGAGGTGCTGTGGCGGACGCTGCTGCTGGCGACCAGCGTCACCACCGTCAGCCTGCTCCTTGCGCTGCCGGTCGCCTGGCTCACCCTGCGCACCGATCTGCCGCTCAGGCGCTTCTGGTTCGTGCTCTGCCTCTTGCCCCTGGTGATTCCTAGCTATGTGGGCGCGTTTGCGATGGTCTCGGCCTTTGCTCAGGGCGGCTTGGTCTCCTCTTGGCTGTCGTCGTGGCTGAACGTGAGCTTGCCCAGCGTCTACGGCTTTTGGGGCGCGCTCATCGTGCTCACGCTCTTCAACTACCCTTACATGCTGCTCGCTGTCCGGGCGGGCCTGCGCGGGCTCGACCCCAGCCTCGAGGAGGCCGCCCGGAGCCTGGGCAGAACCTCGTGGCAGACCTTTTTTCAGGTCACCCTGCCGCACCTGCGCCCGGCCATCGCGGCGGGCGCGCTGCTCGTCTCGCTCTATGTCCTTTCGGACTTCGGCGCCGTCTCGATGCTCCGCTACGACTCCTTTACCCGCGCCATCTACGTGCAGTACGAAAACTCCTTCAACCGTGCGAACGCCGCCGTGCTCGGCCTCATGCTCGTCTCGCTGACCGGCGTGGTGCTGTTGGTGGACGCGCTCGTCCGGGGCCGGGCGCGGCTCGACCGGGTGGGTTCGGGCGCGGCGCGGCGCGCCCCCAGACTCAAGCTCCGGGGCTGGACGCTGCCCGCGCTCTTGTTTTTGGGTCTGCTGGTCACGCTCGCGCTGGTCGCGCCGCTCAGCGTGATCGCCCTCTGGCTGTGGCGCGGTATGGCGAGCAGCCAGAGTGTCCAGCTGGACTGGCTGGCGGTCTGGAATACCTTTAGCGTGTCCCTGCTGACCGCCGCGGTGGCGACCCTGGCGGCCGTGCCCGTCGCCGTCCTGGCGGTGCGCTTCCCATCGCGCCTGAGCGCGCTCCTGGAGCGCTTCTCCTACCTGGGCTACGCGCTGCCGGGCATCGTGGTGGCCCTGTCGCTGGTCTTTTTCGGGGCGCGTTACGCCCCCTGGCTCTACCAGAGCATCGCCATGCTGGTCTTCGGCTACACGGTGCTCTTCATCCCCCAGGCCGTCGGCACCATCCGGGCTACGCTGTTGCAGATCAACCCGCACCTCGAGGAGGCCGCCCGCAGCCTCGGCCGCTCGCCCGCAGCCACGCTTCTAGAGGTCACCCTACCGCTCGTCAGACCCGGCCTGATCACCGGCGCGGCGCTCGTCTTTTTGACCACCATGAAGGAGCTTCCCGCCACCCTGCTGCTGGGGCCGACGGGCTTCAATACCTTGGCGACGCGGACCTGGTCCTGGTCGGTCGAAGCCTTTTTCGCCCAGGCCGCGCCCTACGCGCTCTTGCTGGTGCTCGTCTCGTCGGTATCGGTGGCCATCCTGCTCTCGCAAGAGGATCTCGGCGATACCTAAAGCAAGGCTCGCCCTTTGCCTAGACGCCGTCCTCAGCGGCGTAGAGTGGCAGGTGCCCGAGCGCGATCACGTCGTCCCGTTCGTCGCCTTCGGTGAATACCGTCAAGGTGGCCGCCACGACGCCGCCGACTTCGGTGAGGAGTTCCGACAGGCTCTTGAGCGTGCCGCCAGTCGAAACCACGTCGTCGATGATGGCGACCTTCTTGCCCTTGATGACCTCGATGTCGTGGCCGTCCAAGACGAGGTCCTGCGGCTTTCCAGTGGTTATCGAAAGCACGGTCTTCTTGACCGGGTTCACCATGTAGGGCTTCTCGGTTTTGCGGGCTACCACGTAGGGAATGCCGGTGCGGACGCTCATGGCGTGGGCCAGGGGCACCGCCTTGACCTCCGGCGTCACCATGACGGCGACGCCCTCGGGCAGCTTGGCGACGAGTTCGTCGGCGGCGGCCTCGGTGAGGGCGGTGTCGCCCAGAAGGTTTAAAAGCGCCACCGACACCGCGCCGACGTTGACGACCGGCAGCTCGCGCTGAATGTTGGCAATCCGGATGGGATGGGTTTTCACAAGGCTCACTCCCTAGCGGCAATTCCCGCCACTCTACCAGACCCGTCATCCCCGAAAACGACGGCTGAAGACGGGCTCAGAAGACGACGGTCTTGTTGCCGAAGACGAGCACGCGGTCATCTAGGTGCGCGGCCACCGCCCGCGCCAAGACCGCCCGCTCGGTGTCGCGGCCGACCCGGATGAGGTCACCCACCGAGTAGCGGTGCGACACGCGGGTCACGTCCTGCTCGATGATGGGACCTTCGTCGAGGGCGTCGGTGACGTAGTGAGCGGTCGCGCCGATCAGCTTGACGCCGCGCTCGTAGGCGTGCTTGTAAGGGTTGGCGCCGACAAAGGCGGGCAAAAAGGAGTGGTGGATGTTGATGATGCGCCCCGGATAGCGGGCCACGAAGGCGGGCGAGAGGATCTGCATGTAGCGTGCCAGGACCACGAGGTCCACGCCTTCCTCGAGCCTCTCGAGCACCCTCCGCTCCTGCGCCCCCCTACCCGCTTCGCGGGGCACTTTGTCACCGTCCACGGGCAGGTGGTGGTAAGAGAGCCCAAAGGACTCGGTGAGCTCCCGGAGGTCGTCGTGGTTGGAGAGGACGAAAGGGATCTCGACCTGGTAGTCGCCGCTGCGCCAGCGGTAGAGAAGCTCCAAGAGGCAGTGGTCGTATCTGGAAACGAGAACCGCCATGCGCTTGACCCTGTCGGCGTAGGCGACGCGCCAGCTCATATCGAAAGGCCGGGCGACGACGGCGCCAAAGGCCCGCTCGAACTGCGGACGGCTGAGGTCCAGGCCCTCGAGATAAAAGACCATGCGCATAAAGAAGGTGCCGCCGGTCGGGTCGGTCGAGTGCTGGCTCGAGTCGAGCACGTTGGCCCCGTGGGAGTAGAGAAACTGCGAGACGGCCGCGACGATGCCGGGCCGGTCGGGACAGGAGATGAGCAACCTTGCGGTGTTGGTCGAATGATCAGGTGCCACGACAAAAGAGCATAAGGCAAAAGCTCTGACATTGAAACTCCCCCCCTTAAAAGTAAGGCTCCAAAAAAGCAAGGCTCCAATGCCTATGCTTTAGCCGGAGATCCCCGCTTATCCCATCTCCTTCCGGTTGAGAGGCTGCTCGAGGGAGGAGCCGGGCGGGTGAGTCATCTCCGGCTAGAGGCCGAAGCGGCTGTAGATCTCATCGACATGGCGCAGATACCAGCTCACGTCGAAGGCCGCCCCCAACTCCTCTTCGCTGAGCACATTGTCAGGGTCTTGGCGAACGAGGTCTCTTAGCGGCGTCTGCGTCTCCCAGGCGAGCAGGCTGTTTCGCTGCACCAGTTCATAAGCCTGCTCGCGCATCATGCCCTTGCCCAAGAGCTTGTGCAGGACGCGCTGCGAGAAGATGAGGCCGCGCAGGGCGGCCAAGTTGTTTTGCATGGCCTCGGGATAGACCACGAGCGCTTCGACCACCCCGGTCAGGCGGCGGGTGGCGTAGCTCGCCAGGGTGGTGGTGTCGGGCAGGATGACCCGCTCGACCGAGGAGTGGCTGATGTCGCGCTCGTGCCAGAGGGCGACGTTCTCCAAAGCGGCCTGGAGATTGCTGCGCATGAGCCGGACGATGCCGGAGATGTTCTCGGTGGCGATGGGGTTCTTCTTGTGAGGCATGGAGGATGAGCCGGTCTGACCCGCTCCAAAACCTTCCTGCGCCTCGCGGACCTCGCTGCGCTGCAGGTGGCGGATCTCGAGGGCGATACGCTCCAAGCTGGTGCCGAGGATCGCCAGGGCGCTCAGGACTTCGGCATGACGGTCTCTGGCGACGGTCTGGTTGGTGACGGGGTCGGGCTCGAGCCCCAGCCTCTCGCCCACCTGCCGTTCGATCTCGGGCGGCAGGTGGGCGTAGGTGCCGACCGAACCCGACAGCATAACCACGCTTATCGACTCGCGCGCGCGCTCCAGCCTCTCCAGGTCGCGCTTTAGCGCCGCGTAGAAGTTGAGGAACTTGAGCCCGAAGGTCATCGGCTCGGCGTGGACGCCGTGGGTGCGGCCGATACAGGGCGTGTGCTTGTACTGGACCGCCCTTTCCTTGACCGCCGCGGCCAGAGCGCGCACGTCCGCCGAGATGAGCCCCAAGGCGCGGCGCAAGACGAGATTCTGCGCCGAGTCCACCACGTCGGTGCTGGTCAGACCCAGGTGGATGTAGCGCGCCTCCTCACCGACGCGCTCCGTAAGCGCGCGGGTAAAGGCGACGATGTCATGGCGGGTCTCCGCCTCGAGCTCGCGGACGCGCTCGGCAAAGGCCTCGTCGAGGGGTCGGGCCTCGAGCGAGGAGCGAATCCTCGCCGCCGTGCCCGGGGGCACCTCGCCGAGGCCCTCCCAGGCCCCGGTGGCGGCCAGTTCGATGTCGAGCCAGACCCGGTAACGGTTCGCTTCGCTCCACAGCGTGTTCATTTCGGGGGTGCTGTAGCGGTCGATCATGGCGGCAAGCTACCACAGGCGGCGCGCAGCTCGCGCGCAGCCTTGGCGCTCCCTTGGCGCTCGCGGTGGCAAACCCGACTAGGCGGGCGCCGCCCCCTGAGCCGGACGCGACAAGGCCAGCTGGCCGCAGGCCGCCCCGGCGTCGCGGCCGCGGCTGAAGCGCACCGAGACCGACAGGCCCCGCGCCTCGAGGGCACGCTGAAAGGCCAGGGTCTTGGCGTTCTCGCTGCCGGAAAAGGGCGCGCCGTCCCAGGGGTTAAAGGGGATCAGGTTGACGTGCGAGATGAGGCCCCCCAGTCTCTCAGCCAGCTCCTCGGCCTGCCAGAGCGCGTCGTTGACGCCTTTGAGCATGGTGTACTCGATGGTGACGCGGCGGCCGGTCGCGCTCGTCCAGTCGCGCAAGGAAGCGACGATGTCGTCGATTGAGTGGGCGTGGGCGGTGGGGATTATTTTGCGGCGCGTCTCCTCGTCGGGCGCGTGCAGGCTCACCGCCAGGACCAGGCCGAGCCCCTCCCCGGCCAGCTTGCGGATGCGCGCCGGCAGGCCCACCGTCGACAGGGTGATGCGGCGCGGCGACATGTCAAGGCCGTCCGGGTGGATCATGCCGCGAATGGCCGCGAGCGCGTTGTCGTAGTTTAAGAGCGCCTCGCCCATGCCCATCAGGACGACGTTGCGGATCTCGCGCGGGGCAATCCCCTCGGCCACGGCCACGGTGAGGATCTGGTCGATGATCTCGGCGCGGCTCAGGTTGCGACCGAAGCCCATCGCCCCCGTCGCGCAAAAGGCGCAGGCCGCCGGGCAACCGACCATCGACGAGATGCAGATGGTTTTCCGGCCCCTGTAGGGCATGTAGACGGCCTCGGTCTGTTTGCCGTCGTGCAGGGTAAAGAGGTACTTGACCGAGCCGTCCCTGGAGACGAAGCGCTCATACGAGGCCATCACGCCGAGGCTGTAGGTCGCCTCCAACTCCCGGCGCCAGGCCAAGGGCAGGTTGACCATTTCGCCGAAGGAGCGCGCGCCCCGGTAGAGCCAGCTCAGGAGCTGCTGGCGGCGGTAGCCTTCGCCGCTCGCCGGCAGGGGCAACTGGAAGGGCTCGAGGTCCAAGAGGCTCGGTTTCACAGGGTCACTTTATCACGAGGGGTCAAAGAACTGGGTTGCCCTGGGGCGGGTTGCCCTGGGATGGGCTGCTATGGGGTGAGTTCAGCTAATCCGCCACCACGAAAATCGGTAGCCCCTCGCGCAAACTCTCGACCTCGTCCCGGAGACGGGTGAAGCTCTCGGCGTCTAGGTAGCTCGCCGAGGCGCGCAACAGGCCCAGGTAGTAGCGGGCGACGAGCGTTTGCTGCTCGTCACTCAAGGCGGCGCACTCGAGTGGAGTGAGGAGTTCCTCGAGAAAGCCGCCCTCGGACTCGAGAGCGCGGTGACCGCCCTGCACGATCACCCTGCGCAGGAAGTCGATGCTCTCGCTGGGGTTATGCCAAAAGCCGAAGTTGAGCTCGTCGGTGAGCCTGTCGACCCGGCGCAGGCCCTCGCGGTAGTCGCCCGCCCTGACCAGCTCGCGGGCGAGGTGCTGGCGCTCGAGGCGCTTGGCAGCGTAAGAGGGCAGCGACAAGTAGCCCGGCAGAGGCCCTTCGCGGCCGACGAGCGCACGCAGGCGGTAGGCCAAGACGTAGTCCTGATACTCCAAGAGATGTTCTCGCATAAGACCAGCTCAGTCTACGGGCTCGAGCGGGCGGGGTGTAGGCGACGCCTTACGCTTGCGACGCCCGGCGGCAAGTCCGGCCTGCTGGGCCGAACCCCGCTCGAGGTCGGCTGCGCCCGTGGACGCTCACAGCTCGAGGAGGGCAAACCCGAAGAAGCCGGGTGGGCTATAGTTGGGATATGATAGGGCATAAACGTTCGTAGGGGCAGCAAGCGGCTTAGGAGGTTTTCTCGGCTATGACAAATCCTAAAGTGCTGGGCATGGTGTTAGCGGGCGGCAAGGGCACGCGTCTGAATCCCCTCACCCTGAAGCGCACCAAGCCCGCGGTGCCCTTTGGCGCCAAGTACCGCATCATCGACTTCGCCCTGAACAACATGCTCAACTCGAAGATCTACGGCATCTACGTCCTGACCCAGTTCAAGGCGCAGTCCCTGACCGAGCACATCCAGCGCTACTGGCGCTTCGGCTCGTTCTTGCACGACTACTTCATTACCCTGGCGCCCGCGCAGATGTACCTCTACGAGGAACTCGGCAGCGAGTGGTATAGGGGCACCGCCGACGCCATCTACCAGAACATCCACCTCATCGACAACAGCAAGGCCGACGTGGTGGCAATCTTCAGCGGCGACCACATCTACAAGATGGACATCTCTCACATGATCAAGGGGCACGTCGAGACGGGCGCGGAGGTGAGCATCGCCGCCTATCCCACCCGACTCGAGGACGCCGCCTACCGCTTCGGCGTCATCCAGGTCGACAGGGGCTTTCGGGTCACCGAGTTCCAGGAGAAGCCCGAGCATCCCAAGCCCATCCCGGGGCGCGAAACGCACGCCCTGGCCTCGATGGGCAACTACGTCTTCGATACCGACTGTCTCTATAAGCTCTTGGAGCGCGACGCCGCCGTCAAGATCTCCGAGCACGACTTCGGCAAGAACGTCCTGCCGATGGCGCTGGCGGAGGGTTACAAGATACAGGCCTACGACTTCGCCGAAAACCCCATCCCCGGCCAGGAGGGGCCCAACACCTACTGGCGCGACGTGGGCACCATCGACTCCTACTTCGAGGCGAACATGGACCTCATCGCCCTCAAGCCGGAGTTCGACCTCTACAACAAGGACTGGCCGCTGCGCACCGCCAACACCTACTCCGCGCCCAGCAAGTTCGTCCACGAGAGTCCGGACCGCAAGGGCCAGGCCTTCAACTCCCTGATCGCCGGCGACGTGATCGTCTCCGGCGCGACGGTGCGCGAGTCGCTGTTGGCGCGGCGGGTGAGGGTCAACTCCTACAGCCTGGTCGAGCGCGCGGTCGTCTTCGAGGACTGCGAGATCGGCCGGGGCTGCGTGGTTCGCAACGCCATCGTCGACAAGAACGTGTGCGTGCCCAACGGCGTTCGCATCGGCGTCGATCACGACGAGGACCGCGCTCGAGGCCTCACGGTGACGGAAACGGGCATCGTGGTGGTGCCCAAGAGTTACAAGTTTCAGTAGGACTAGGGACAAGTATCCAACCCCCAGCCCCCAGCCCAGTTTGGTCCTTTGGCTTACAGCCCGCCCTCACCTGAAAATGCTACTATCGCGCTACTGAGCGAGTTTCTTCAGCGCTGGTCACGAAACGGTCAAGCCACAGTGCCCACCGGAGTGCCAGCCAGCCGAAGGCTCGAGAAACGACGGTCTCACTGCTCATAACGGCCGTACAGGAGGCGCTGTTGAAACGTTCGTTTAATCCCTGGCTCTTGGTGATGGTCATCATCTTAGGCTTTTTCATCTTCCAGAACCTGAGTCAGACCGGCCCCGGCCGCAGCATTCCCTACTCGCAGTTCCTCGAGTTCGTCGAGACGGGCCAGGTGGAGTCGGTGGTCATCCAGGGCCGCAACATCCAGGGCGATTTGCGGGCCGAAACCCAGGTGGACATCGCCGGCACCTTGGAGACCATCCGCAGTTTCAGGACGGTGAGCGCCGAGAGCGGCCTTCCCGACACGACGCTGATCCCGCTGCTGCGCGACAACAACGTGGTCATCGAGAACCGGCCCCCCTCGCCCTGGGGCGGCATCGCCTTGGCGTTCTTGCCCATCCTGCTCTTGCTGGGGGTGTTCTGGTTCTTCTTCATGCGCGCCCAGGGCGGCCCCAACCAGGTCATGCAGTTCGGCCAGTCCAAGGCCAAGACCTACGGCCGCGAGAACAAGGTCAAAACCACCTTTGACGATGTGGCCGGCCACGAAGAGGCCAAGCAGGAGCTCATCGAGGTGGTGGACTTTCTCAAGAACCCGCAGAAGTACCTGCGCATCGGCGCCGAGATCCCCAAGGGCGTCTTGCTCGTCGGCCCGCCCGGCACCGGCAAGACGCTGTTGGCGCGCGCCGTGGCCGGCGAAGCGGGCGTGCCCTTCTTGACCGTGAGCGCGTCGGAGTTCATGGAGATGTTCGTGGGCGTCGGCGCCAGCCGCGTGCGCAATCTCTTCGAGGAGGCGCGCAAGAGCTCGCCGGCCATCATCTTCATCGACGAACTCGACTCGATCGGGCGGCGGCGCGGCGCGGGCATCGGCGGCGGCCACGACGAGCGCGAGCAGACCCTGAACCAGATCCTCAGCGAGATGGACGGCTTCGAGAAGGACACCTCGGTCATCATCATCGCCGCCACCAACCGCCCGGACGTTTTGGACTCGGCCTTGCTGCGCCCCGGCCGCTTCGACCGCCAGGTGACCATCGGCCTGCCCACCCAAAAGGAGCGCCTGCACATCCTCCAGGTCCATACCCGCAACAAGCCGGTCGCCGACGACGTGGACTTGGAGCGTTTGGCCAGCGCCACGCCGATGTTCTCGGGCGCGGACCTAGAAAACCTCGCCAACGAGGCGGCCTTGGTGGCGGCCCGGACCGGCAAGCAGATAATCTCCTGGCTGGACTTCAACGAGGCTTTGGACCGCATCATCCTGGGCCTGCGCCGCGGCAGCCTGGTACCGAGCCCCGAGGAGCGGCGCATCACCGCCTATCACGAGGCCGGCCACGCCGTCGCCTACGTCGCGCAGCCCGAACTCGGCCGGGCGCGCAAGGTCACCATCATGCCGCGGGGCGGCGCGGGCGGCTTTATGGCGCCGCTGTCCAAGGAGCGCATGTACTACAACATAGACCTCTTCAAACAGCAGCTCATGGTGGCCTTTGCCGGCCGCGTGGCCGAGAAGAGGCTGACCGGCACCATCTCGTCGGGGGCGGCCAGCGACCTCAAGCAGGCCACCGACATCGCCAAGCAGATGGTCTTCGACTTCGGCATGGGCGGCGAGGAGTTCATCGCCTGGGGCTCGGACTCGGGGCCGGTCTTCCTGGGCGGCGAGATCAGCCGCCGCAAGGATTTCAGCGAGACGACCGCGCGCCAGCTCGAGGAGGAGGTGAACAAGATCCTCGCCAGCGCCTACGAGGAAACGCGCAGGCTTGTCGACGATACCTGGGTGGCGGTGACGGCGGTCGCCGAGGCACTGCTCGTCCAGGAAACGCTGGACGGCCTGTGGCTCGAAAAGGCCTTCGAGAAGGCGCAAGAGGGCGTGAGCGCCGAGGCGATCACCGAGTTCATCTTGAGAGAAGCCCGGGCCGCCGAGGAAAAGATCGAGGAGGCCTCGCGTCGCGCCGCCGAGGAGGCCGAGGCCAAGCGCCGTCGCAGCGCCGACCTGGAACGCCACAAGCCGGCGCCGCAGCCGCAGCCGGCTCATAAGGGCTCGAACTAGCCGACCAGCAGGACTGAGAGCCGAGGGGATTTTATTTCCCTCGGTGGTCACCAGACCCCCCGCTAGTGCTTGGGGTCACTTGTACGGGCACTAGCCCGCCCCTAGTGGGGCAAGTACACAGACCCGCCGCTAGTGCGGCTGCAAGTGCGGGTACTACAGTTCTCAGCCCTTTTCACCCAGTCCTTGTATCATGATCTCGTGTCGTTACTGGACGGAAAATACGAGATCATCTCCCAGCGGCTCGTCGACGACACCCAGACGCTGTTCGAGGCGACCGCGCCCGACGGCAGCGCCGTCACCGTCGTGTGGTACGACTTCGCCACGGGCGAGCTCGAGTGGACCTTTCAGGCGTACCGCCAGACCCTGCGCGCGCTTAAAAGCCGCGGGCTAGCGGCGGTCTTGGACCTCGTCTCGCGGCCAGGCGCCCACTACGTCGCCTGGCGGCGACCTCCGCCCGGCAAGCCGGTCGCGCCGGGGGGTTGCGCGAGCGTGCTCGAGGCCCTTCGATCGCTCGGCCTCGAGCCCTCCCAAGCCGACATAAGGCTGAACCCGGAGGGCAAGCCGCAGGTCTACGGCCTGGCCTTCAACGAGAACTTGCCCACCAGCCAGCCGGGCCTGCCCGCCTTGGGGCCCGCCGGTCCAGCACCCGTCACCGTCCGGCGGCCGCTGCTGGATCGCGCGCGCCTCGCGCCCTGGGCCCTCGGCCTGGTGCTCGGCGTCCTAGGGTTGGGCCTCTTCTACTTGAGCTTCTGGCTGCGGGCGGACAACAGCCTGGTGGTGGTGCCGCCGCTCCTGGGTCAGCAGGTGAACGCCGCCGCTCGTGAACTCCACGCGCTCGGCCTGGCCGTACAGGCGGAGGTTACGCCCTCGTCGTCGCAGGAAGCGGGCCAGGTGGTCGGCCTCGAGCCTGTTGCCGGCACCCAGCTGAGAAGGGGGCGCGCGGTGACCCTGCGCTACGCCCTGCCGCCGGGAAGCCTCACCGAGGAGGTGGTGCCGGAGCTGCGCGGCCGGCTCCTCGACGGCGGCGAGATCGTCGGGCTCTTGGGCGAGCGGCTCGAGCTCGGCGAGATCGCCCGCATCGCCGCGGACGTTGCGCGGGGCACGGTCTTGGCCCAGTCTCCCCCCGCGGGCAGCCGCGTTCCCTCGGGCGGCGCCGTGAACGTCTTAGTGAGCGACGGCCCGCGCGAGCCGCTCACCTTCTTGCCCGAACTGCGCGGCCTGCCCGTGGAGGAGGCGCTCGAGCTGGCTCGCTTGGCGGGCCTCGGCGAAGAGCGCGTTACTCTGGCCTACCTGACGGGCGCGCCGGGCGCCCAGGGCACCGTACTGGACCAGAGCCTGCCGCCCTTTTTGCCGGTGTCGCGCGACCTGGCGGTCTTGCGGCTCACCGTCGCGGGCAGCCCGGCGCCGCGCCTGGGCGAGAGTACCTTGCCTGATCTCTGGACCATGAGCCGCGAGGACGCCGAGCACGCCATCCAAGAGGCGGGCTTCCAGGTAGGCAGGGTCCAGGAGGTTCAGGTCGCCTCGCTGCCCTCGGGCGTGGTCGTCCAGAACCCGGGCGCGGGCGCGCTGCCCGGCGAGAGCGGAGGCGTCGAAACAGGCGTGGAGCTGACGGTCAATATCCGGCCGGTGGCGGTGACGGTGGAGCCCAGCGTCGAAGTACGTGAGCCGCCGCCCTGCGAGTTTCCCTACCGCTTCGCGCTCGAGAGCGGCATCGCAGACGGCGAGGTCGTCGTCATCGCGCAGATTCGCGACGGCAACCCGCAGCGCCTCAGGCGGCTCCGGGCCGGGGGGGGCGAGGTCGTCGAAGGGCTGTGGACGATCACCGACGCCGGCCCCGTCACCTTCGGCCTTACCTTCAACGGGATTCCTTACGGCGAACCTACGACCACAACTTGCCGCCCCGCAACCGCGGGCTAGACGTTGATGAGTCGCTCGACGATGCGGAAGCCGCCCAGATAGGTGCCGAGCGCCGAGCCGAGGGTGGCGAGGACGAAGACGAGCAAGGTTCGCGCCACCCGGTTGCGCCACCAGCCGCGGGCTTCGGTCACGTCCTGGCGCAGCCGCTTGAAGTCGCCGACGCGGGGCCGCCTCAGCCACAGTTCGATGCCGGCCGCCACGAAGCCGGCGCCGATGAGCGGATTGAGGGAGGTGAAGGGCGCCGCGATAAAGACGCCCAAGATGGTGAGCGGGTGCGCGGTGGCCAGGAGCGCGCCGAGCGCCGCCAGGCCGCCGTTGATCAGGAACCAGTCGCCGAGCAGCCGCAGGCCCAACTCGGGGCTGCGCGAGAAGCCGACGGCAAAACCCAAGAGGACCAGCAGGGCGATGAGCCAGGGCAGGGCGCGCAGCCAGGCGGGGCTGGGCGGCACGCGCTCGAGCCTCTCGCGCGTCCTGGCGGGGTCTTCCTGGGCAGGCTCTTCCAGGTGCCCGGCCAGCCCCTTGAGATGCCCCGCGCCGATGACCACCAGGACGTTCTGGTAGGGCGTCGCCGTCTCTTGGCCCATTCTCTTTGCAGTCTCCTCGCGTAACCGCGCCGCCATGTAACGGTCGCGCTCGGCGATGAGCGGGATGTAGATACTCTCGGCGTTCTCCGCGAACTCGGCGAAGGTCGCCTCGAGTACGTCACCCTCCTTGAGCTTTTCGATCTCGGCCTCGCTCACGCTCTCGCGGCTGATGACGCTGCCCAAGAGACCGGCCACCAGGGTCATGCGCTGCCACCAGGGCACGCTGCGGTAGACGCGCTTCAAGGTCACGCCGATCTCGCGGTCGATGAGCAGGAGAGGCAGCTCGCGCGCTCCCGCGGCTTCGGTGGCGCGGCGCATCTCCTCACCGGGACGGACGCCTAGCTGATCGGCGAGGCGCTGCTGAAAGGCCGACAAGGCCAGGCTGGCCGCGACCATGACCGCCTTGCCCTCACGGATGACCTGAAAAAGATCCATCTCCGCCCAGCGCTCGGGTTGGGTCAAGGCGGCGTGGCGGCTTTGGCAGAGCTCGACCGCCACCGCGTCGTAATCGCCGCTTTTGATCAGGCGCTCGACCTCGTCGGCGCTCGCCCTCGACACGTGCGCGGTGCCGAGCAGGGTGTAACGGGTCTCGCCCTCTTGCACAACGCGCACGGGTTGCTGAGCGGCTGGGCTCGAGGCGGCTGGGGGCGTGATGGTCATTTCAGAGAGTGTACCAGTTGACACTCCCCGCCGGGTAGCCGGGTGAGCCTTACGGCTCTCCCAGCCCCCTAAGAACCGCTCGGGCGGTAGGGTAGGCCGCCAGCGAGTTACTCTTACGAGCACTTTTCCAACGGCCCCCCTCCGAACTGGCCATGAGTCTTTCGATGCCCGCTTCGCAGGGCACTTTCTCAGCGCAGCTCTCCAGTAATCTCAACGTGACCTTGTCTCACCCGACTTTCCGCCCCCCTCTGCGAGATTTAGGAATTTTCATTTCTCGTCCCTGACGGGTAAATTTCATTTCCCTGTTAAGGCGAATAATCTCGAGGCAAGTTCGTTGGGAAGCCAAGCCATTTTTTCTGAGGCCGTAG
>JALZLY010000349.1 GCA_030858465.1 Deinococcota bacterium | reverse complement strand
TCCGCCAGCCTTTTCTCCGCCGCAGCGCCTACTCCCTCCACGCTCTAGCCTCCTTTCAGCGCCGGTTCGGGGTTCGCGGCAAGTCGCTCCGCCAACGCCAGCACCACCCGAAGCGCCGTGTCGAGCGACGCCTCGACCTCAGGGCTCAGCCCCTCACCAAGCTCGGCGGACTTCGCTACCGAACCGACGATGTACACCGTCTCCGGCAGCACCTCGATGGCTTTTGCCAGCACCAAGGCCCGACCCGGCTCGGCGTAGTGAACGTCCGCCAGAAAATCTCGGGGCAGGTCCTTGGCGTCGGGTACCTCGGCGGTGAGCGTCTTGACCACGCCGGGGGTGTCGCCCTCGAGCGCGTCCAAGACGATCAGCGCGTCGTAGCCCTTCATCAGGTCCTGCACCAGGCTGATGCCGCCGATGCCGGCCTCGAGCACGTCAGCCCCGGCGGGCAAGTTGGGGTGTTCCTGCACACGCTGGGCCAGAAACACGCCGAAGCCGTCGTCCTCGTGCAAGACGTTGCCGAAGCCGGCGATAAGGAGCTTCACCCCCCAGCCCCGAACAGCGCGGCGGGCGCAAACTCCATCGCCAGCAGCACCTGGTCCGCCTGAACGCTCACCGGGTAGACGCGCAGGTTTTCGCCGGCCTCGCCGTCCGCCCGGCGACCACTGCGCACGTCATAGGCGCAGTTTTGCCAGGGGCAGACGAGGACGTTGCCGGAGAGCTTGGCGCCCTCCAAGGACATCGTGCAGCCCGGACAAGCCGGGTCGTAGGCGTAGGCCTGGGCGCCCGAGCGCACCAGCAGGACCGAACGGCCCTCGACGCTCACGACAGCGGCGCGGTCCGTCGGCAGGTCGGACAGCCGCGCTACTTGCCTAAACACGGGGCCTTGAGGCTTGGTCCGGCTGGCTGCGTTCGTGACCATCGGCAAGTCGATCCAGCCCTCGTGCGGCGGCTCGTCCGCTTCGTGCACGACCACGCCCTTAAAGCCGGCAAAACCCTCGCGCAAGGCCGTCTCGACGCCGCGCTTCAAGGTGTCGCTCGAGGCCGAACAGCTCTGGCACGAGCCCTTGAGCATCAGGTGAACCACGCCGTCTTCCACTTTCAGCACCTCGACCTCGCCGCCATGCGAGTGGATGTAGGGGCGGACGAGCTCGAGAGCGTCCTCGACCTGCGCCTCTTCGCCCAGCGGAAGCTGGTCGTAGAGGGTAAAGAGGACGTTGACTCCATCATCTTCGAGCGCGCGCTCCCAGATGCCGGCCTCCTTGAGCTGGGCAGCCAGGCGCGAGACGGAGGTGCGGTGTACGCTATCGATCACCTGCAACATCGTAAAGACCTGCTCCTGCACCTCCTCAGGCAGCGCCTCGAGCCCCCGGATGCGGGCGTCCAACTCTTGAAGTAGGTCTTGAAGGTCGCTGGCCATCGCTCAGTGTGGGTGGTCGTGTGGGTGGTTGTGGACGTGGCAGTGTTCGGGGCCGTTGATCAGACAGTCCTGACAGTCCGGGCCGCAACCGCCGGGGCCGCCCCAGCCCAGACCGTGGTCGGCGAAGGCGTCGGCAAAGCGGCGTTTGCCCTCCTCTTCGCCCAAGCGCGTGAAGCGGTAGGTATGGGCTTGCTCGCCAGGCTCGAGCCAGCCGTCGCGCAGCATGAGTTCAAGGACCGGCTCGAGGAGCGCCTCGCCGACCCCTGTCCAGAGCGCGAACTGCTTGGGGGAGCACGCTTCGCCGAGTCCTTCGCCCCTCAGCCAGTACAGCACCTGCACGACTTCGTCGCGCAGATGAAGCTGCTCGGGCGTCATCTGCGCCTCCCATCCGCCCCTACTTGGGCGCTTTCCTTATCCGTCAACGGGTGTTTGGGGTTACAGCTCACGCCTTTGCGTTTGGCTAGCGCGCCGTAAGAGCCCAGCGGCAGGTCGCGCTGCACCTCGACCTCCGGGGGCGGCCGGCCGTTCACCAGCGCTTTGACGATGGCCTCGACCTCGGCGTAGCGCGCCTCGACAGGCTGGCTGACGCCGCTGCCCCACTCGAGGTTCGCGGGTTCTATTTCGATCACCCAGGTTTCTGGGGGCAGCACCCTGAAATATCCGGCCACGACGAGGAGCAAGTCGACCGAGATGACGCCTGCGACCGCCTCGAACATGTGGTCGTGGACGCGCAAGGGGTCGTACTCGGCGGCGTCGAAGGCGTAGCGGTAGACGTGGAGGCTGGCGGCTTCCCGGTCGCGCGGTTCCGCCGCCAGAAAGATACAGCGCCCATAGCGCTCGTCCTGAAGCCGCTGCGTCATCGCCCAGGCGCCGTAGCTGTAGTCCTCGACGGTGACGTTAGCAGGCCACTCGAGCCCCGCCAATCGGTCTGACCATTCCGGCCCCGCCGAGTAGTCGCTCCAGAAGCGGTGGCCGACGCCCGCGATGAGGGTGTTAGCGCTGTTCGCCGTACCTTCCCTAGCGGGGTCCACGCCTCTAACCGTCACCCCTCGCAGCCGCAGGAATTGACCTCGCGGGTGATCACCATGTCGTGATCGGGCACCATGATGTGGGTGGTGCAGGGCATGCAGGGGTCGTAGGAGCGGATGGCGCGGAGGATGTCGATGCCGGTGTAGTCCTCGGGTTTGTCGAACTCCTCGAGGATCGGCGTGTTCATGACCGCCTCCTCGTAGGGCCCCGGTTGCCCGAAGGGGTCGCGCGGCGAGGCGCTGATGGTCGAGGGCGTGAGGATCTGGTAGTTGTCGATCTGCCCATCGGTGGCGACCAGGTGGTGCGTCAGATAGCCGCGCCCCGCGCCCCAGAAGCCCACGCCGACGTGCGTGCCCTTGGCGCTCAGGTCAAAGGGCGTGCTGACGGTCGTGTCGCCCTTTTTCAGCAGCTCCATGCCCATGAGCCAGTTGTCCATCGCCACGCAGACGCTGTGGGCGATGGCGTAAGCCTGGGCGCGGTTGCGCTCAAAGGCGTTGAGCGTCTCGGGCATCTTCCAGTCGACGACCATCTCGGGCAGCTTCGACTTGGGCAAGAGCATCCGCATGCCCGCGCCGTAGGGGTCGATAAAGCGGCGGTGCGGCACCTTGTCGGCCTTGGCGGTCGTCCAGACGCGGGCGTGGGTTCCGGCCTCCGTGACCTGCCTGTCCCAACGCGGCGAGGTGCCCCAGGAGTAGCGTTCCTTCCAGCTCTGCGGGCCGGGTTTGGGCTTGGTCTCCTTGTTCCAGGGGTGGTAGGGGCTCAGGGGCGCGCCGAGCGCGTCGGTGGGGAACCTCTGGCTCGAGCCGTCCTCGTAGTAGGAGTGGTCGACGAACTCTTCCAAGCCGATGTTGATGTCCTGAAAGCGGCTGGTCTTCAGCTCCCCGTCGATGATGACGCCGGGCGTCGCCCAGCGCTTTTCGCCCCAGTCGCTGCAGTTGGCGTAGGTGGTGTCGTAGGAGTCGGGGTCGTCCCAGACGCCCGTATCGATCATGCTCATGGGCCGCTTGCCGACCTCGCGGTACTTGGGGTCGGCTTCAAAGAAGAACTCGGTCAGGTCGTCCCAAATCGCCGTGGTCTTCTTGGCGTAGTCGAAAAACTCCTTGAGCCGGCTGTAGACCTCGTTGAAGACCTGCAAGTTCACCGTCGTGCTCATCCCGCCCGGCACGACCGTCTGCGGGTGCGGAAACTTCCCGCCCAGAAAGGCATAAGCCTCGCGCGCCACGCGGGTCATGTGCAGCGACTCGGCGTAGAGGCTGCCCGTCAGCGGGTTGAGGGCGGTCATCAGCTCGCCCATCGTCGCAAAACCGTGCAGCTCGGTGCGCTTCGCTTCGCTGCCCTGCGCCCTGGCCCACAGCGTGGGGTTGGTCGGCTCGACCAGGGCTTGGGAGTAGTCCGGCCCCGCCAGCAAGAAGAGGTGCAAGGGGTTGTCGTAAAGGAATTCGATCGCCAGGAGCATGTTGCGCACGACGATGCCCATCGGCGGCGGTTTGATGCCGTAGGCCATCTCGATGGCGAGGGCCGAGACCGCCGCGTGCACCCCGCCGCAGACCCCGCAGGCGCGTGAGGAGATGTAGATGGCGTCGCGCGGGTCGCGGCCCTGCACCACGATCTCGTAGCCGCGGAAGAGGGTCGCCATCGAGTTGGCGCTCAAGACCTGTCTGTTCTCGAGGTCGACGACGCTGTGGAAGGCCAGGGCGCCCGCCACGCGCGTCACCGGGTCGAAGTCCACCGACTTGATGAAGCCGTTGCGCGCGAGCAGCTCCTTGAGGCGGTCCTCGTGGATGGCGAGGGGCGTGACCTCATAGCCGTAGGGGTTTTGTGCGCTGTCTTTCAAGTAGGCCTTGCCCTTGTCATCAAAGGCGACCGGAAGGCGTTCAAAACACATGCATTACCCTTACCCTTTCTCTTTTTGAGGCGCCAGCAGCCCGGCGACGACGTCGAGGATGCCTCCGAGCGCCTTGTCCACGCGCCCGAGCGCGCCGACGATAGCCTCGACCTCATTGCCGATGCTTTCCAGCTTCGCCTCGAGCGGCTCGGCCTGCGCGGCGACGCGTTCCAGGTCATCGGCGATGCCTCTTAAATTCCCGCGGGCGCGGCGCAGATAGAAGGCCGCCGCCCCTAAAAAGCCCACCAGGGCAAGCACCACCAGGGCAAGCCAGATGAGCGTAAGGCCGAGCAGGATGGTCATCCGTCAGCCCCCGCGCGACGACTCAGCAGACCCGCCATCGCCTCGGCGCCCAGGGCGATGTCGCCGCCGACGGCGTGGGCTCCCGTGAGGAGGCTTTCGGTCTGCTCGAGCGCGACAACAGCCTCCAGATGCCCGCTGATACCCTGACTGGCGAGGCGCGTCTCGCGCGTGTAGAGCTCGATCTTGCGCGCCGCGCGGGCGATGCGCAGCAGCAAGACGACCACGATCGGCACAGCGAGATAGGCGATCACCAGCGTAACTGCCCAGATGACGGCAACCGAGGTCGGCATCTTATCTCCTTTGCTCCTGAACCGCCTCCAACGCCCCCGCCAGGGACGCCTTGAGGTCGCCCAGTCCTTGGGCCAGGTTCGCCAGGTTTTCGTTGAGGCGCGTCGCTTGCGGCGGAAGCGCGCCGACTTGGGTCTCAATCGCGCGCACGCCAAACCAGATCCGGCTCAAGAGGCTGGTCGAGCCGCCGAGCCGACCCCAGGACGAGGGCTCGCGCGAGCCGATAGCCTCGAGGGTGTGGACGATGTGCGTGGCGAATATGGCAACCACCAGCAAAAAGGCGACGGCCACCAGGGCACAGAGCAAGGCGAGCAGCGTCACGGTGTTTCTCCAAAGGCTGTTTCTCCGAGGGCGCACCGCGGACAGCCGGGGCAGGTCTCGGCGTGGCCGCGAATGCGCTCCAGATGGCCGTGGAGTGCGGGGGCCTGCGCCAGGACGCGCCCCAAGAAGAGATTGCTGCGGCTCAGATCGGGGACGTGGACGGTGTTGTTGGCGATGCGCTGGCCGACTTCCCAGATGTCGGCCGCTACGGCCTCGATGCGCCGGGCTTCACGCAAGATCAAAGCGAGCAACGCGGCGACCACGGCGGTGACGACCACGCCGAGCACCAGCGCCAGGGTCCAAAGCGTCATGACGCTCGCTCCTGAGGTGCGACGGCGTCGGCCACCCTGCCGGCCTTGCCGGTGAGGGCGTTCATGGCGTCATGGCCTTCTTGGAGCAACTGGTTCACCTGGGGGATGGCCCAGAGCGCGCGCGTCCTGGCCTCGACCTCCCAACCCGCGGCGAGCGCCCGCTGCGCTTCGTGAGCGATGCCCCGCGCCTCGAGCCAGATCCAGATGAGCAGCAGCGCGGCGACGGCCACGACGACGAGGGCGACCCCGAACCAGATCACGGCCGCCTCCTGGTGCCCGGCTTGCGCGAGCCGGAAAACTGGAGCTTTTCGTAAAAGAAATGGTTGACCTTGTCGAACGGGCTCGGGTCGTCCACCCTGGCCCAGCCACTGGGAACGCCCTCCAGCCAGCGGCTCTCGAGGTTGTGCTGGCGTTGCGAGAGGCGGCGCAGGGGGCGGATGAAGGTGCCGACCACCCGCCACACCGCGCCCGACACCTTCGCACCCGGCGGAGCCTTGTAGAAGGGAGAGAAGGTGTCGGGAAAGCCGGGCATGGTGCAGCCGATGCAGACCCCGCCCGCCTGCATGCAGCCGCCGACACCGTTGATGGCGCCGCGCGCAACGATGTTGCACTGGACCACCGGGCCCCAGCAGCCGATCTCGACTAAGCACTCGCGGCCGCCGTACTCCTCGGCGAAGACGCCCTCTTCATAGTAGCCGGCGCGGGTACAGCCGCGGTGGACGGTCTCCTTGAAGAGCCAGGCCGGCCGGCCGAGCTCGTCGAACTCCGGCAGGGGCCCTATCCCCTCCAGGAACATCAGCACCGCCGCGATGGTCTCGGTCATATTGTCGCCGGTCGGCGAGCAGCCGGGAATGTTGATGACGGGTAAGCCCAGGGCGCTCTTGTAATCCACCCCGAGGTAGTCCATCAGCCCCATCGAGCCGGTCGGGTTGCCGGTCGCCGCCGGGATGCCGCCCCAGGTCGCGCAGGTGCCCACGGCGATGGACGCCGCCGCGCCGGGGGCGAGCCGCGAGATCCAGGTCGAGATCGGCACGGGCTGGGCCGCCCAGGGGTCGTCCTCGCCATTGGGTGTTTCCGCACCCAAGCCGGCGAAATAGCCGCCTTGCGACCTGGCGATGCGCTCGTCCGGCACCGAGCCCTCCATGACGATGACGTAGGGCGCGTCCAACTCGCCGCGCCAGGCTTTGTAGTACCACTCGGTGAAGTCGTGTCCGACCTCGACCGACAAGACCGGATGGTGCAAGATGACTTTCGGCAGGCCCGGCACCGTGCCGGTCAGCAGTTCCTCGACCGACGGCTTGGTCGCGCCGCTCACGGCGATGGTGCAACCGTCGCAGCTCATCCCGGCCAGCCAGAAGGCGTGAACCTCGGTGTAGGCCGGCTTGTCCAGCCCGGTGAGTGTCGCCCCGAGCGCGGGGCTGAACGGGGGGGGGTCTCTGGTAAGGACGTCGGCCACGGCTTAACCTCCTAGGCGAACAGGTGCTGTGAGAGACCTTGAATGGCTGTTACCGCGGGCGCGTCGGGGTAGAGGTCCAGCAGCGCCTTGCCCTGCAGATCCGCCTGGCCGACGCTGTCGTCCATCGGAATGACGGCGACGAGGGGAACGCCCAAGGGGTCCAAATAGCTGCGAATGGCCTCCTCTTCGGCTTTGCTCCGCACCTTGTTGGCGACGCCCAAGACGTTCGGGATGTTCATTTCGCGGGCCAGCCTGACCAGGCGTCCGGCGGACTCGAGCGCCCGGTAATAGGGCTCGGTGATGATGAGCAGGGTGTCGACGTGGCGAATCGTGCCGCGCCGCATGTGCTCCAGCGAAGCCTCCATGTCCACGATGACGGCCTCGTCCCCCTCTGCCATGGCGGCGCCGACGACCTCCCGGACGATGGCGTGTTTGCCGCAGAGACAGCCCTGGCTGGCGTGATCGACCTCGCCCAAGGCCAGGATATGCACGTTGTCCGGCCCGGTGACGGCGTACTTTTCGATCACCTCGAGCATGGGCATAGCCAGGCGGCTGCGGCGAACCCCATCCTCCTCGACGACTTCCAGAATC
>JALZLY010000348.1 GCA_030858465.1 Deinococcota bacterium | reverse complement strand
ACGACGGGGGCAGCCGGGTGCGGCTCTGGCTCTCGAGCGAGACGGGGCTGTGGCAGGCTCCTGTGGCCCCCGGACCGCCGGGGGGAGTGGAGCGGCGCTCCGGCCCGCGGCTCGGCCCTCAGGCGCGGCTCGGCTCGGCGCGCCTCTCGAAAAAGTCCTGATATTCGGTCTTGAGCACCTCGAGATGTTCGGCGTCGAAGAGCTCGCTCAGCACCAAGGAGGTCTCCAAAAACTCAAAGGCGCAGTCCACCGCCAGCTTCAGCGGCAAGCCGCGGAGCAGCCCCACCTCGACCTTGAGCTCGACAACCTGACCGAGCAGAATAAGGATCTGGTTGGAAAAGATCTTGTTGCCCAGGTTGTCGTTGCCCAGGTTGTCCGTCATACCCGCCCCCGCTTCATGTTGTGATTCCATGACCCCATCCCGTGATGACCCCATCTGGTAAGATGACCCCATCTGGTAAACAGTCATATCCCATAGCCAGCAAGGCCAGACACGACAACACCACCAGCCCAAGGCGCCGGCCCAAGGTGCGCAGCCCTAGCCAATCAGCATAGAAGACGGCCGGTTCCCTGACAAGAGACTTAAGTCCCCCAGTCACCCCTACCAAAGTCTTAAGACTTTGGTAGGGGTGATCCCGACATTGGCCCAGGGGCATTCGGTCGTGGCGGACGCCAGGCGGTGGCGTGGGCGGGCTAGGTGCGGTTCTTCAGGTGCTGCACGATGAGATCGGTGCGGTTTTTGGCGCCCAACTTTTCAAAAAGTTTGGAGAGGTAGCCCTTGACGGTCTTCTCGCCGACGCCCAGGGAGCTGGCGATGTCCTTGTTGCTGAGGCCCTGGCTGACGAGGCCCAGAACCCTGTGCTCCTGGGGAGTCAACTGGTTATCTCCCCTGGGCGCCAGCGCCTGCATGATCACCCCGCGCTCGGCCCAGATCTCGCCGCGCCTGAGCGCCGCAAAGGCCCTTTGCAGCGTGTCGGGGCCCTCGTGGCTCCTGATAAAACCGCGGTAGCCCAGGCGCAGCAGGTCGGCCAGGGCCACCTGGTGCTCGCTCACTATGGCGATGGTGGGGACGCTGGGCGGCAGCGGGTAGTGAAAGCGGTAGGAGCAGAGGTCCCAGAGGGCGAACTCGGCATTCGTCTGGGTATTCGTCTGGGCATTCGCACTGGCCTCCAAAGGCGCGGCCACGACGCCCTCGAAGCCGAGCGTACCCATCAAGGCGACGAGCGCGGTGCTCGTCAGAACGTGGGGGGAGTGGATGAGGACTTTGGACACGTCAAGAACTCTGCCAGGAACTCTGCTCTTGTCTAAAAGCGCGCTAGCCCGGCGGACGGGGCGAAGGAATACAAGATGAGGCGCAGCAAGTGCAGGAGCCGTCAAGCGGACGCCTGCGCCGCTGACGCCTGAGCACCGTTTTACTGGTCCCTCTCTGCAAGCTCGCGGCCTCTCGTGCGGTCATAGTATCATATGCATGGAGGCGCATACCTGGCAACAGGGGACGCTCACCCACTCTTCATGAAATGTTAAGAAACTCGCCGGCCAAGCTGCCCATCAAGGCCGCCTCCGATAATGGCGTCGGTCCCGGCTGGTGAGCGCTCGAGTTTTGAATGTTGAGAAGAGGCCACACGTGCTCGAGACATTTACAGCACCATCGACAAGAACAGGAACCTTTAGGCCTGCGCCGAGGCCTACCTAGGGCTATCCCGTCGTCTACGGCGAGCTCGAGAGACGGTCGCCAAGACGCTGTCCTTCAACCACTGCGACGTAGCGATTGGACACTCTCTCCTGGCCCCTGATTCCTGGCTCCTACCTTCCGCTCTCCGACACGTGCGCGTCCTGCCAGGCCACCTGAGCCGGCTCCAGCCCTCCGCCGCTCAGGCTCGAGCCCGCCATCAGCAGGCCCAGCGTCTCGGGGTCGGCCTCGGCCTGGCTGAGCTCGCCCATGACGCGGCCCTCGAACATCACCAGAATGCGGTCGGAGAGATTCATGACCTCGCTCAGGTCGGCCGACACCAGCAAGACCGCCAAGCCCGCGTCCCGCGCCGTGATGATTTGCTTGTGGATGAACTCGATGGCGCCGATGTCCACGCCGCGGGTCGGCTGCGAGGCGATGAGCAGCTTGGGGCCGCGCTCCAACTCACGGGCGACGATGAGCTTTTGGGCGTTGCCGCCGGAGAGGTTGGCGGCGGTGACCGAGGTCGAAGGCGGCCGCACGTCGTAGGCTTCGATGAGCCGCCTGGCGTAACTTTCCACTGCGCGCTCGTCGATGAAGCCGAAGCGGCCGGCGAAGGGCGGCCGGTAGTGGTCGCCCAGGATGGCGTTCATGGCGCTGGAAAAGCTCGTCACCAGACCGCGCGCGTTGCGATCCTCGGGGATGTGGCTGAGGCCGCTCTCGCGGCGGGCCCTAGCGCTCACCGCCGTCACGTCCCGGCCGGCCAGGAGGATGCGGCCCTCGGCGACCGGTCGCAGCCCCGTGACGGCCTCGACGAGCTCGGACTGGCCGTTGCCCTCGATGCCGGCGACGCCCAGGACCTCGCCCGCCCGCAGCGTAAAGGAGACGCCGTCGACGACGTTCTTCTGCGCCAGGGCGCCCGTGACGGTGACACCGGCAAGCTCGAGCACCACCCTGCCCGGCGCGTGCGCCTCCTTGACGACCTTGAGGATGACCTCGCGACCCACCATCATGGTGGCGAGTTGGCGCTGGTCGGTGTTCGCGCGCAGGGCCGTGCCGATCATCTTGCCGTCGCGCATTACGCTCATGCGGTCGCATATCTCCATCACCTCGCCCAGCTTGTGCGAGATGAAGACGACCGCGTTGCCCTGCGCCGCGAAGTCGCGCAGGAAAGCAAAGAGCCCCTTCGTCTCCTGCGGGGTCAGGACCGCGGTGGGCTCGTCCATGATGAGGATGCGCGCGTCGCGGTAGAGCGCCTTTAGGATCTCGACCTGCTGCTGAAGACCGAGCGGCAGGTCGCGCACCCTGGTCCTCGGGTCGATGTCGAAGCCGAAGCGTTCGATGAGCGCGCGGGTCCTCTTGCGGGCAACGCGATAGTCGAGGCTGGGCCCCAGCCTGGGCTCGGCGCCGAGCACCATGTTCTCGGCGACCGTCAGCGGCTCGACCAGCATGAAGTGCTGGTGCACCATGCCGATGCCGAGATGAATGGCGTCCTTCGCCGAGCGGATCGTCACCTCCCGGCCGTCTACCAGGATGCGGCCCTCGTCGGGCTCCTGCAGGCCGTAGAGGATCTTCATCAGGGTGGACTTGCCAGCGCCGTTTTCGCCGATGAGCGCATGCACCTCGCCCCAGCTCACGCTAAAATCCACCCGGTCGTTGGCAAGCACGAGCGGAAAGCGCTTGCTGACGCCCTGCATGGCGACGGCAGTACTGGCAACAGTACCCATAGGCAGAAGTATAGCCTTGAAGGTGGGCAAGAGGCTATGCTATACTCAAAGTACCGGCGCGAGCCGGGTGCGTAGTGCAGAAGGTGCAGAGCCTGGGGGCGACCTGGTTTCGACGGGGTTCGCCAAGGATAAGGTTGCGCGTCGAGGGTGCCGTTGGCCTCGTAAAAAAGCGGCAAAGCCATTAACTGGCAACGTTAACAGCAACAACCCCAGCTACGCACTCGCTGCTTAATCCCGGCGACGTCTTCTAGCAGCCCCGCCGGTGGCTCGCTAGAGAAGATGAACCAGTAGTCGGCTAGCCCGCGCGCTCGAGCGTTGGTCGCGGGCGAAATTAAAGACGCTGTAGGTTGCGCCGCCGAGCCCGTCACCGGGCGCGGGCGTTGCCGAAACCAAAAACGGTGACTACACGCGTAGATGCCCGTCTGAGGGTGCTTCGGACGCGGGTTCGACTCCCGCCGCCTCCACCACGGGAGCACACAAGAAACCTCGCTGTTGCGAGGTTTCTTGTTTTATGTGATGAGCGGATCGATCACCATGACTGATCCCCGTGACTGATCACCGTGGAGCTGACGGAGGTGCGTCAGGCGGGCTATGCTGGAAGGGTGGACGGTTTTACGGTATCCGCCGAAAGGCTCTACCCCCGTGGCGGCGGCAGGGCCGCCTGGCGGATAGTCGACGTGCGCGCGCCCGCCGAGTTTGCCAAGGGCGCCCTGCCGGGCGCGGTCAACGCCCCTATCCTGAGCGACGCCGAGCGGCACGAGGTCGGCCTCCGCTACCAGGAACAGGGCCAGGCGGCGGCCAGGCGGCTCGGTTACAGGCTGGTGGAGGCCGAGTTGGCCGCGCGCGTCGCCCGCTGGCAGAGGCTGGCGGCGGAGGCGCCGAGCCTGCTGGCCTGCTGGCGGGGCGGCTTGCGCAGCGAGCTCGCCTGCGCGTTTGCGGCGCGGCCCGACCTGCCCAGGTTGCAGGGCGGCTACCGGGCGGCGCGGCAGCACCTGACAAAGACCGCGGCGGAGATGCTCAAAAACCTGCCGGTCCTGGTGGTGGCGGGGCTCACCGGCTCGGGCAAGACGCGGCTCATCCGCAGCCTGCGGGATTCGAGTCCGCCTCGGAGCCTCGCGCTCGACCTGGAAGGGCAGGCTCGCCACCGCGGCAGCGCCTTTGGCGGCCTGCCGGAAGGCCAGCCGAGCCAGGCCAGCTTCGAAAACGCGTTGGCCGCCGAACTCGTCCTGGCCGACCCGGGGAGGCTCATCCTCGAGGACGAGTCGCGCTTTATCGGCCTGCGCCAGCTCCCCGCCGAGCTCTACGCGCGCGTCGCCGCCAGCCCGGTCGTCCTCCTCGAGGAGAGCTTGGCCAGCCGCAGTTGGGCCATCTTCGACGAGTACGTCGCCCAGGCCGCCGAGCGCGAGGGCGTGGCGCAGGCGAGAGCGGGGCTCGAGGCGAGCCTGCGACGCCTGCACAAGCGCCTGGGCGGCGCCAGCCTGAGCTGGATGTTGGCGAGCCTGGGGGCCGCCGAACGAGAAGGTGCCTGGAACGTCTTCGAGGCGCACCGGCCCTGGCTCAGCGAAATCCTGAAACGCTACTATGACCCCCTCTACCTGAGGGCGCTCGAGGGGCTGGACCGGCCGGTCGCCTTTAGGGGCGGGCGCGAGGAGTGTGAAGCGTGGCTGACAAGGCAAGCATCCGACTGACCCAGACCGTCAAGAAGGGCGGCTGCGCGGCCAAGATCGCCGCCGGCACGCTCTCCAGCCTGTTGAAGACCCTGCCCCGCCAGAGCCACCCCGACCTCGTCGTCGGCAGCGACCTCTTAGACGACGCGGCGGTGTGGCGGTTGGCCAGCGGGCAGCTCCTCGTCCAGACGCTCGACTTCTTCACGCCGATTTTGGACGACCCCCGCGACTTCGGCGCGGTGGCGGCGGCCAATGCGCTCAGCGACGTCTACGCCATGGGCGCCACGCCGATCACCGCCCTGACCATCCTCGCCTACCCGCTCGAGACCCTGGGAGAGGAGGTCCTAGCCGAACTCATGGCCGGCGCGGTGGACAAGGTCGGCGAGTCCGGCGCACTCCTCGTCGGCGGCCACTCGATCGAGGACGACACCCTCAAGCTGGGCTTCAGCGTCGCGGGCCTGGCCGCGCCGGACGGGCTCTGGAGCAACCAGGGCGCGTGCAACGGCGACGTGCTCGTCCTCACCAAAGCCGTCGGCACCGGCACCCTGACGGGCGCGCTCAAGAGCGGTGAACTCAGCTGCCTGGACATCAGTGAGGCCGTTCGTTCGATGACCGCGCTCAACCGGCTCGACCTTCCCGCCGAGCTGCACCGCGCGGTTCACGCCGCCACCGACGTGACGGGCTTCGGCCTTCTGGGCCACGCGCTGCACCTGGCCCAGGGCTCCAAGCTCAGCCTGCGCCTGGAGAGCGAGGCGGTTCCCCTGCTCGAGCACGCCGCCGAGACGCTGGCGCGAGGCGTCCTGACGCGGGCGCATGGCAGCAACACCCGCTACGTCGAGGCCGAGGTCGGCGGGCGCGAGGCGATCAGCGAGGCGGCGTGGCTGGCGCTGGTGGACCCGCAGACGAGCGGCGGCCTCCTGCTCAGCGTCGCCGCGGACGCGGCGCCTGCGCTGCTGGCGCACCTGCGGCCGCGCTTTCCCAGAGCCGCCGCCGTCGGCGAGGTGGTCTCGAGGACAGAAAAACCCCTTCTCATCAGCTGATCGCCATCCGCCGACCGGCCTCGGCCACAGGGTGGGCGGAAGCGTGACCGGCCAGCCTCGAGACCTCCATTCCAACTGGAGATAGGCCGGAGTACAAGCCTTCGACCCCGCACCCGGCTGGGGCCGCAAGGGTAGACTGAGGGCATGACCGATCCTCTGGAGCCTGACTGAATGCGCAAGGTCGCCATCATCGGCACGGGCTGGGCCGAGCGCGTGCAGATCCCCGCCTTTTTGGCCGCCGGCTTGGACGTCGTCGGCGTAGCGGGACGCGATAAGAGCAAGACCGCGCGCATCGCCGAGGCCTACGGCGTCCCGGTAGCGACGACCGACTGGCGCGAACTGCTGACGCTCGACTGCGAGCTCGTCTCGGTGACCTCGCCGCCCTGGCTGCACGCCGAGCAGGCGCTGGCCGTCCTGGCGGCGGGCAAGCACCTCCTCTGCGAGAAACCGCTCGCCCTCACCGCCGCCGAGGCGGAGCGCATGACTCAAGCCGCCCGCGCCCGGCCCGACCTGCTCGCGCTCGTCGACCACGAGCTGCGCTTCGTGCCGGCCCGGGTCAAGGCCAAGGAGCTCATAGACGCCGGCTTGCTGGGCCGGGTGCTCACGGTGACGGCCAGGGTCGCCTCGGATATGCGCATCGACCCGGACATGCCCTACAGCTGGTGGTCGGACGCGGGGAGAGGCGGCGGCATCCTGGGCGCCATCGGCTCGCACGTCTTGGACGGTATCCGCTGGCTGCTCGCGGAAAGCTGCGGCAAGATTACCGTCGCCGGGGGCGCGTTGGGCGTGGTCTACTCCGAGCGCAAGGACAAGAGCGGCAAACCCAGAGAGGTCACTGCCGACGAGATTATTTCGGCGAGCTTCACCATGGGCGAGGCGGTCGGCACCCTGCTGATTCACGGCGCGGCTCTTACCGAAACGGTCGATACCCTCTTCATCCGCGGCACCGAGGGCACGCTGGTCATCGACACCTCGCTCAAGCTCTACGTCTCCAAGGGCAAGCGCCCCCTCAAAGAGTATGTCAGCCCCCTGCCTGGCACGGTGCCCTACCGCTTCCGCTCGAGCCCCTTCGCCGCGGGCACGGTGCTCTTGGGCCGGGCACTCGCCGAGGCGCCCGCGGAGGACCCCTGGCGCGAGGGCCTGGCCTTGCGCCGGGCGGCCACGCTCGAGGACGGCCTGGCGGTGCAGCGCCTCATCGACGAGATCCGTGCCTTCGCCGCGCGAGCCCGCGGCCGGGAGCCCGTCCAGGGAGAGCCGGGGTAGGGAGAGCCGGGGTAGGCTGCGCGAACTTTACGGCTGGGTCTTTCGGTACAATGTCTGCCGGTATGATGTCTGCCGGTGTTATGTCTGCCGGTACAGTGGCGGGCATGACCCCAAGCTATCCCCAAAGACGCGCGGCGCTCGGCGGCCACGCGCGAAAGGCGCCAACATGAGAATCCTTATCCTCGCAGGCACCGCCCTCCTTCTCGTCGGCGGCGGCTTCTGGCTCGCCCAAGAGCCGCCCGTACAGGCCGGGACGATAGCCGCAGCCCCAGCCGCAGCCCCAGCCGCAGCCCCAGCGCCGGTCGAGGCACCCGCCGAGTCACCGGCGGAGAGCGCCGAGGACAGCGACCTTGCCGAAGCCGACCTCTACGTGCCCGAGGGCTACACGCTCCGCCCACAAGCCGAAGAGCAGCAGCAGAGCTTCGAGGCGCCCGAGCAGGTCCTCACGCCCGGCACCGACTACGCCGCCGTCATCGAGACCAACCGCGGGCGCATGGTCGCGGACCTCTATGAGACGCGGACGTCCCAGACCGTCAACAACTTCGTCTTCCTGGCCCAAAACCGCTTCTACGACGGCGTCGTCTTTCACCGGGTGTTGGACGATTTCATGGCCCAGACGGGCGACCCCAGCGGCACCGGCCGGGGCGGCCCCGGTTACGAGTTCGAGGACGAAATCGTCGAGGGCTTGAGCCACGACCAGCCGGGCGTGCTGTCGATGGCCAACGCTGGACCGGGCACCAACGGCTCGCAGTTCTTCATCACCCTCACCGCCACCTCCTGGCTCGACGGCGCCCACACCATCTTTGGTGAGGTCACCGAGGGGCTCGAGGTCTTGGACGCGCTCAGCCGCATCGACCCCCAGCAGCCGAACGCCTTTGTCCCCATAGACGGCACCTTGGCCTCGCTGAGCGCGCAGGGCATCGAGCTCTCGGGCGAGCCGGAGAGCACGCTCGAGGCCTATCTCACCGAACGCTTGGGGGTGGTGCCGCAGATCGGCGAAAGCTTCAGCCTCGACGGCTACAACGCCGCCATAGGCCAAGACCGCCAGACCGGCGAGACCGTGGCCGGCTTCTGGTCGCCGCCCGACCTCATCGAACGCCTCTACATCATCGAACGCCCGCAAGATTAAAGGCTCGGCGGAGCGAGTAAAAGTGCATGCTCGCAGTAGCCGTCTCAGTAGCCGTCAACCTTGCAAAGCCCTGTAAAAGCCCCGTAAACGCTGTAAGCGGCAGCAGATTCACAGCTTGCCAAGAACCCTCTCAGCCCTCGACCCTTAAGGAGCAGCTATGGAATTACCTTATGTCCCCCAAGGCTTCACCGTCAGCGAACCCGTCAGCGAACCCGTCAGCGAACCCCGCGGCGAGCGCCGCACCTCCTTCAAAGAGGCCGAGGACGTCCTCGAGAAGAACACCGACTACAGAGCGATCATCGAGACGAGCAAAGGCCGCCTGGAGATCGACCTCTTCCAGGACCAGGCCCCGAGAACGGTCAACAACTTCGTCTTCCTGGCCCAAAACCGCTTCTACGACGGCGTCGTCTTTCACCGGGTCTTGGAGAACTTCATGGCGCAGACGGGCGACCCTAGCGGCTCGGGCCGCGGTGGCCCCGGTTACAGGTTCCGCGACGAGTTCAGTCCGGAGCTGACCCACGACGGCAAGGGCGTCCTGTCGATGGCCAACGCCGGACCGGACAGCAACGGCTCGCAGTTTTTTATCACCCTCACCGCCACGCCGCACCTAGACGGCCGCCACGCGGTCTTCGGCCGGGTCGTAGCAGGCACGGAAGTGCTCGACACGCTCGAGCGCATCGACCCGCAGCGGCCGGGCGGCGCCAAGCCCGACAGAATGGAGCGGGTCACCATCGTGGAGCGCTCGAGCTGAA
>JALZLY010000347.1 GCA_030858465.1 Deinococcota bacterium | reverse complement strand
CGCGGCGCATCCCAGGGTAGTGGCCGTCGGCGAGACGGGCTTCGACTTCTACTGGGACCGCGTTTCCGAAGAGGTGCAGGAGGCGAGCTTTCGCTGGCAGGTCGCGCTGGCCGCGAGGCTCGACAAGCCCGTCATCCTGCACGTGCGCGACAAGGCGGGCGAGGAGCGCGCCGCGCTGGCCTCGGCCCGGCTGCTCGCAGAACTCGGCTGGCCCAAGGGCATCCTGCACTGCTTCAGCGGTCATCCCGCCCTCCTCGAGACGGGCCTCGTGCTCGGCTGGCTGGTCTCGTTCGCGGGCAACCTCACCTATAAAAAGGCCACCGCCATCCAGGAGGCGGCCAGGACGCTGGACAAGGACAGGCTTCTCCTCGAGACCGACAGTCCCTTCCTGCCGCCGCAGCCCAAGCGCGGGCAACCGAACCGGCCCGCTTACGTGCGCTACACGGCCGAGTTTCTGGCCGGCCTGCGCGGCGAGACCCCAGCCGAAGTCGAGGCCTATACCGACGCCAACGCCCGGCGCGTCTACGGCCTACCCCAGCCCGGCTAGACGGCCCGCTTCAGCTCCTCCAGGGCGGGCTCGTGGCGGTCGTAGCGCAAGAGGTGGGCGAGGCGCGCGCGCGAGATGAGCTTATGCGGCCGTTCGGGGATAAAGGCGGTGACCACGTCCACCCATCTGGGCCTGGCGTACTCGAGGACGACGTGCAGCGGGATGGCGACCGAGGGACTGGGGCGAATCGTGCCCAGGACGAGCAAGCGCTCGTCCTCGAGGTAGCGCAAGAGCTCGCGCCCGTAGAGCACCGCCGCGACCATGTCGCTCTCGGTAAAGCCCTCACAGGCCGCGTGCCTGGCGGCGTGCCGGGCAACGCGGTAGCGCCCTTCCCGAACGAGGGGCCGCAAGTCTGCAAGGGTGCGAACGCGCGGACGCTTGGGTACGGTCATAGAGTCCTCCAACTGTGGATGAAACGGTCACTCGGGCCCGGGCTGCTCGGGTCCAGACTGTTGGGGTCCAGGCCGGGGATGCTCTAAAACCAGCGCTACCCCAAGGTAGGGCCACTAGGCCCCTGCTAGTGCTTGGGGTCACTAGGTGCCCTGCGGAGCGGGTAAGACCCGGCCCTGGTGGGCCTGCAAGTGCGGGTACTACCTAGCCGACGGGTGCTTTGCCGTAAGGAGTTACATGGTTCAAAGATAGCACAGCCGAGCCTCGATAAGGTGGTTTCTTACACATATGTTTCTCCTCTCCTCGTAGGCTTGTAGGGTGCGGACGCTCTTCGTCGAGATGGCCGGGCCCGAGGCCCTGGGCACGCTCCAGGCGCTGGCTTTGGCGCTGGCGTCCCAGCCCGAGTGCAGTGCCTGGAGAGTGCTCGAGAGTGAGCAGGGCGGGCTCTACCTGCTCGAGCTCGACTGGCGCGGCGAGGCGCTGCCGGTGCTGCCGACGCCGGCCAAGGTCTGGCTCTTTCATGAGCTGAGCTGAGCGAGGTCGTCGTGGTCGCTCATACCCTATACCTGCATACCCTATACCTGCATACCCTATAGACACCTATGAAGCTCCACAGCCATCCGCTCAGCCTCGAGCCCGTAGCGCCCTTCGACTTCGACAAGTCGCTGGCCTTTTTGGCGCATCGGTTACCGGCCCAGCCGGGTCGCCTAGCGGCGATGACCGTAGCGAGGGCGCTGGCAGGCGAAAACGAGGTGAAGGGCGGCACGCTCACCAAGGCGCTGCGGGTAGACGGGGAGACGGTGGGATGTCAGCTTCGCAGTGTGGGCGCGGTGGCGAGGAAGGCTCGAGGTATGCCTCAGCATGGCCGGTGCTAGCGCGCGAGAGCGTAAGCGCTCAGACAGACAAGCGACCTCCCCTCCGCCATGCTGAGGCATGCGACTTTCACCCGCGAAGCCAATCTTTAGGACGGACACCCTCGAGCTGCTGCCCAGCCCCAAGCGCGTCTGCGCGGTCTTTGGCGGCAAGACCGTAGCCGACAGCCGGCGCGCCGCCATGCTCTTCGAGAAGGGCCACCTGCCCCTCTACTACTTTCCCAAGGACGACGTGGACATGGCGCTCCTGACGCCGACCGAGCACCGCAGCCACTGCCCGCGCAAGGGCGACGCCTCGTACTGGACGCTTACCGTGAACGGCAAGCGCGCCGAGAACGCCGCCTGGGCCTATCCCGAACCCCTGGCGGGCGCCGCGGGGCTGGCGGACTACCTAACCTTCTACTGGGACAAGCTGGACGCCTGGTTCGAAGAGGACGAGCGCCTCTACGCCCACCCGCGCGACCCCTACCACCGGGTGGACACGAGGCGCAGCTCGCGCCACGTCAGGGTCGTGCACGCGGGCGAGGTCATCGCCGAGACGCGGCGCCCGACGCTGCTCTTCGAGACCGACCTGCCCACGCGCTACTACCTCCCCGAGGCGGACGTGAACTGGGCGCGGCTCGAGCCCTCCCAAACCACCGCCTCATGTCCCTACAAGGGCGAGGCGAGCTATTACGGCGTCAGGGTAGGCGACGCGCTCGCCAAGGACCTCGTCTGGACTTACCGGCAGCCCTTGGCTGAGGCCCTCGAGGTGAGGGGGATGCTCTGCTTCTACCACGAGAAGCTCGACGAGGTCTCCATAGACGGCGAGCAGCTAGGCTAGGCCTTCGAGAAACCGTGTTCATCCACAGGGATGGTACAGGGATGGTACAGGGATGGTAATGGACGTGGTCGCCATCGTAACGCTACTATACCGCGAGCGCCGCTTCGCCGTCGCGGACCCCCTCGAGCCAGTGCTTGAAGTCCTCGAGCCCGCGCCTGTACGTCCTGGCGCGGCGCTCCGCCCGGCCCACGCCGCGTTCCTTGGGCAGCGTCGGCACCAGGCCCCAGTTGGCGTTCATGGGCTGGAAGCCCTCGGGGTTGGCGGTGGCGACAAAGCGGCTGAGACCGCCCAGCATCGAGGTTTCCGGCGGCAGGACGGGGTCCAGGCCGAGCGCCCGGCGCGCCGCGTTCTTGCCCGCCAGCCAACCCGTGGCCGAGGACTCGAGGTAGCCCTCGGTCCCGGCCAAGACGCCCGCCACGAAGAGGCGCGGCTCTTCGCGCAGGTCAAGCTCGGGGCTTAAGAGCTTGGGCGCGTTCAGATAGGTGTTGCGGTGCATCACCCCATAGCGAATAACCTCGGCGTTCCCCAAACCGGGAATGGTCCGGATCATCTCCTTCTGGTCGCCCCACTTGAGCCCGGTCTGAAAGCCCACCAGGCTCCACATCTGACCGCGCACGTCCTCCTGGCGCAGCTGCGCCACGGCGTAGAAGGACGCGCCGGTCTCGGGATGCTTGAGGCCGACGGGCTTCATGGGGCCAAAGCGGGGGGTGTCGTAGCCACGCCGGGCCAGCTCCTCGATGGGCACGCAGCCCTCGAAGAACTCGAGCCCTTCCCAGTCGTGTGGGACGTGCTTGCGCGCTTCGCTCAGGGCCTCGTACCAGCGGTCGTACTGCTCCTTGGAAAAGGGCAGGTTGAGGTAGTCGGCGCCCTGCTCGTAGCGGCCCTTGCGGTAGGCGACGCCGTGGTCGATGGACTCATAACTGATGACCGGTGAGGCCGCGTCGTAGAAGCCGAGAAAATCCATGCCCACGGTCTTGCGAATGCTTTCGGCGAGCGCGTCCGAGGTGAGCGGCCCCGAGGCGAGGACGACGATGCCGCCAGGAATCTCGGTCAGCTCCTCGCGGCGCACGGTGACGAGCGGGTGCGCCAGAATCGTCTTCGTCACCCTGTCGCCAAAGGCCTCGCGGTCCACCGCCAGGGCTCCGCCCGCGGGCACGCGGTGCGCGTGCGCCGCGGTCATCACCAGGCCGCCCGCCGAGAGCATCTCCGCCTGAAGGAGCCCTTTGGCGTTGGTCTCCGCCTCGCCGCCAAAGG
>JALZLY010000346.1 GCA_030858465.1 Deinococcota bacterium | reverse complement strand
TGGAGGAGTATCATGCTTCGCTCAAAGGCAACACTGCCCTAGCAGCAGCGCCTACCAAAACCAAGCGGACACAGCTCAACCATGTTTTCGCCTCTATCTACGCCTTTGTAAAGCTCGAAGTGATGCGGGTCGAAGTCAAACTCAACCACTTCGCTTTGCGCTCGAAACTCTACTTCAAAGCCCTTCAGGCGTCTTTCGATGAGCTAAGACGCTTGAAGGCTATCTCTGGTCTTGCGTAAGGTGAGTTCTTCACCTGGTTCGAAGGTCTCTTCACCGACCGTGACCCCGGCGACCTCGCCTTTCGCCTCGAGGTCTATGACGACCAGCCCGGCAACTTCCCGATAGCGGGCCACAGCCACGTCCGCGTCATTCACGCTTCGCCCGGTACGGCCAATGTAGACCTGTGGGCCTGGCGGAGCGACATGGACCGCTTGGTCGGCATAAGCCCCGAGATGGCCCCGCACGCGGCAGCAGCGTCGGCGGAGCAGGGCAGCCTGGCGGTCGCCGTGGCGCCGGAGGACGCTTCCGTCACGGTGCAGGGCCCGGAAGGATTCGTTCAGGAGTTCCTGGGCGGCCAGACCCTGACCAACCTGCCGCCGGGGGGGTATGTGATCGCGGCGACGAGAGCGGGCTACGAGGCGGCGCAAGAAGAGGTAGAGGTGAGCGCCGCGGAGGCGGCCGCCGTCACCCTGAACCTGGAAGAGGCCGAGGGCGAGGAGGCCGAGGCGCAGCGCCAGCAGCCCGTCGCCACCGTTCCGGCGGATCCAGCCGTAACCGCCGTGCCTCCCGATCCGGCTCTGCCCGCGACGCCCGCGGCGCCCGTCGCGCCCACCGATCCGGCCTTTGCCGACCCCACCGGCTTGAGTTTCGTCGTCGCGGCCGACGTAGCCTTTCCCTTTGTGAGCGGCTACGCAGACGTTCGCGCCTTTGGCTATGATCTCGACGTCCGTCTGGCCGGTTCGGATATCGTCCTCTATGAGATCGACGCGGTAGACCTCGAGCCGGCGACCATCTACACCATCTTCGTCACCGGCACGACCATGGCCGGCTTTCCCGTCGAGGTTATCGTCTTGAATGACGTCAGGCTGGTGAGCAGCCCGCTTGAAGCGCCGAACGGCGAGGAGACCGAGGAGAACACCAACGGCGATTAGAAACGAGCAGACGACCCAAGCTCTTTGAGAGGTCCTCTAGAGGGGCCTCTCGCTCTTTGTTTCTCCTCGCTGTTTGTTTGTTCAGGTTGTTTGTTCGGGCGATTTTGCCTCTGTGCCTCGAGCGGCAACACCTTCACGAAAATACCTTGATGAAGCCCCTAAGCAAGAGTTTTGTTACATGATCATCAGTAGGGTAGAAATGCTGTAACAAAGGAGGCAATACAATGATGAAAAAACTATGGGTATTGACGTTATCGCTTTTCGTGTTTGGCCTCACAGCAGCCCAGGCACAGGAGCAAACGCAACAGCAGCAGATGCAGGAGCAAAGCCAACTGGTAGAAGGTCAGGACTATGCCATGGTGCGCTTCGCTCATCTGTCACCCAACGCACCTGAAGTCAACCTCGTGCTCATACCGGACGACGGCACGGTGGGCACACAGACTACGGCCCCGGCTGCCACTACCCCGGCTGCCACTGACCCGGCCGCGACGCAGCAAGTGGGCACGGGCGTGCTCGAGGTCGTCGTCGAACCCGCCGACGCGATCATCAGCGTCACAGGCCCGGGTGGCTACCAGGACACCTTCCAGGGAAGCCATATGTTCAGCAATCTGGCGCCCGGCACCTACGCCGTGAGCGCGACGCGGCAGGGCTTCGATACCGCGACGGAAGAGGCCGATATTGCCGAGGACGAAACCGTGTCGGTCAACCTGACCCTGGGCGAGGCCGAAGGCGACGAAGCCGCGCAACTGCGCCAGCAAGAGCAGGTTCTCTCTGCCGAGCAGCAACAGCAGATGGCTGCCCAGCAGCCCGGTGTTGCCCAGCCCGGTGTTGCGGACCCCGGGGTGGTAGAACCTGTCCCGGCGACGACGGTGCAGGCGCCCGAAAGCCTGAGCTATGAGCAGGTGAGCGGCTATGTTCCCGTCATCGCCGGCAACTACATCGTCCAGATCGTCACGGCGGACGAGTCCGCGCTTGCCTACGAAGGCACCGTCAGCCTCGGCGCTGGCGCTTACCACACCGTCACCGCGCTTGGCTTCGTGATCGAAGGGCAAGATGGTGGTGTCGAGCCCGTGATCGGTGAAGGTCAGGATACCGGCGGCTTCTTCGACTGGCTCGGCGGCCTCTTCGGCGATGACCCGGCTCAGCAAGACGAGCTCACCATTCGCGTCTTCAGCTTTGATGACGAGCCTGGTAACTTCCCCGCTGCCGGCGACACGCATGTGCGCGTCATCCATGCCTCGGCCGGCTCGCCTGAGGTGGACCTCGTGGTTATAAGAGGCGCAGCGACGCAAACGCAAGCTGAGCCCGCAGCCACCGCGCAGCAGCCTGCCACGACGGAGCAGCCCGCGGCCACCGCAGAGCAAACCGCAGAGCAAGAGGTTCAGCAAGAGGGCATGGGCATGCTCGAGGTCGTTGTCGAGCCTGCCGACACCGTGATAAGCGTCGTCGGTCCCGATGGTTATGAAAGCGACTTGAGCGGTTCGCAGACGCTGACCAACCTCGTCCCTGGCACCTACGTCGTCAGCGCGACCCGCCAAGGTTATGAAGCTGCCGGCGAAGAGGTCGAAGTCGCCGAGGGTGAAACCGCTTCTGTCGACGTGACCCTTCAGGAATCCGAGGGCGACGAGGCCGCGCAACTGCGCCAGCAAGAGCAACCCGTGACCGCGGAGCAGCAACAGATGGCCGCGCAACCCGCAACCCCGACGACCCCCGAAAGCCCACCTCCCACCGCGGCCGCGCCCGCTACGCAAGATCCTGCGGTGACCACTGATCCTGCAGTGACCACCGCTGCGGAAGACGTCATCGCCGGGGGTGTGGCCTACGGCGCTGACAGCGGCTACGTGGCCTTCCGAGCTGCCCAGGGGACCAACCTTCAAGTCCGCCTCGCCGGTGCCGAGCCGCAAAACATTCTGCTCGACCTGGCCGATGCCGACTTCGAGCCCGGTTACGTCTACACCGTCTTCATTACCGGTACGACCTTCGAAGACTATGCTATTGGCTACGTCAAGGTCGTGGACTCGAGGCTCGGCGGCGGTACCGAAGAGGACGCGATGACCGCCCAGCGGGAGCAGGAACAAGACGCCACCCAGGAAGCCGACGAGGGTGAAGAGCTCGAGCCCGAAGAAGAAGAAGAAGGCGAAAGCACAAACTAAACGTCAAGCCTGATTCCCATAGAACGAGCGCCTCACCATGAGGCGCTCGTTTTTGCCTTGGTGGCCCCGACACCACCCCTAGAACTACGCCGTCCTAGAGAAGGTGCTCGACCGATGCCCGCTCTTCCTTGAGTTCCTGTTCGCTCGAGCGCATTCGCTCCCCAACGGCGTCAGCGACGCTCAGACCTTGAACGATCTCGACCTTGCCCTCGCTGACGGTGACGGGGTAGGAGTAGACAAGCCCCTCCTCTACCCCGTAGCTGCCGTCGCTGGGAATGGCCATGCTGACCCAATCGCCAGCGGCCGTACCATAGGCCCAGTCGCGCATATGGTTGATGGCCGCCGAGGCGGCGGAAGCGGCGCTCGACAGCCCCCTCGCCTCGATGATGGCGGCACCGCGCTTTTGGACGGTCGGGATGAAGCTCTCCGTCAACCACCTCTCCTCGACCAGAGAGGGAGCAGCCTTGCCGGCAACCGTGGCGTGGCTGAGGTCGGGCACCTGCGTCGCCGAATGGTTGCCCCAGATGATCATGCCTTTGATCTCTTGGACAGGTTGGCCGGTCTTCATGGCGAGCTGGCTGATCGCCCGGTTGTGATCGAGGCGCGTCATGGCGCTGAACTGGCTGGGCTCGAGGTCGGGAGCGCTGTGCAGGGCGATGAGGGCATTGGTATTGGCAGGATTGCCGACTACCAGCACCTTGACCGTTCGCTTGGCATGATCGTTGAGCGCTCTTCCCTGCCCGGTAAAGATAGCACCGTTGGCCTCCAACAGATCTTTTCTCTCCATCCCCGGCCCCCGCGGCCGCGCCCCTACCAGAAGAGCATAGTCCACCTCGCCAAAGGCGACCGCAGCCTCGTCGGTCGTGACGACGTCGTGCAGCAGCGGGAAAGCACAGTCTCTGAGTTCCATCTCGACCCCCTGAAGCGCCTTCAGGGCAGGCGTGATCTCCAGAAGCTGAAGAACGACGGGTTGATCCTTGCCGAGCATCTCGCCCGCGGCAATACGAAAGAGCAGCGAGTAGGAAATCTGGCCGGCGGCGCCGGTAACCGCAACGCGAATGGGTGTTTTCATCTTACCCTCCTCAAGGTGGGGTCCGGAGACCGGGAATAAAGAGGCCGCTCGAGCCGCAAAGCGTCGTTTCTACAGGTGTTTCTACAGGTGTTTCTACAGGTGTTTCTGCAATCGTTTTTATAGAGGCACGCCTGGTGAAGCTGGGGGTTCGTCGGTGTTTCACGTGAAACACCGGTCTAAGTCCGGTAGTGCAGGAGCTCGAGCAGGCGCTCGAGGTCTTCGCTCGAGTAGAAGTAGAGTTCTACCTTGCCCTTCTTATCGCCCCTGATCTTGACCTGGGTGCCCCACTGGGCCGCGAGCTGGTGTTCGAGCTGCGCGTGAGCGTGTGCGCTTCGGGGGCGGAGCGGCGGCGCCTCCTTGCGCTCGAGCCGCTCGGCCTGGCGCACCGAGAGACCTTGTGAAAGAATCTGCTCCAGGGCCCAGTTCTGATCCGCGCCCGGCTGGGCCAACAGGGCGCGGGCGTGCCCGGCGCTGAGCTGGCCGCGCGCGAGCGCGGCCAGCGCGGCCTCGGGCAGCTTGAGCAGACGCAGGGTGTTGGCGACGGCGCTTCTGCTCTTCCCCACCGACCTGGCGACGGCCTCCTGGCTGAGGCCGAAGTCCAGAAGCTGAGCAAAGGCCCGGGCTTCCTCCACGGGGTTGAGGTTCTCGCGCTGCAAGTTCTCGATGATGGCGATCTCGAGCGTCTCCTGGTCGCTCAAGGAGCGGACGATGGCGGGCACCTTGCTGAGCCCGGCCTGCTGGGCGGCACGGAAACGCCTCTCCCCCGCCACGATCTCGTAACCCCCGGCGGCGGGCCTCACCAGCAGGGGTTGCAAAACGCCCTTTTCCGCGATGGACGCCGCGAGTTCGGCGATCGCCTCGGGGTCGAACTGCTTTCTGGGTTGCCCGGGCGAAGCCTTGAGCAGGCTGAGCTCGAGCTCCTGCAAGCCGTCCTCTCGCTTGGGCGGCAGCAGGGCGTCGAGGCCCCGGCCCAGCCCCTTGCGCTTAGTAGACACGCTGCAGCACCTCCTCGGCTAGGCGTCGATAGGCGGCGGCACCCTGAGAGGCCGGCGCATAGTGGTGGATGGGCAGGCTGTAGGAGGGTGCCTCGGCGAGCTTGACGTTGCGAGGGATCACGGTCTCAAAGGTGAGCCTTTCAAAGTGCTTGCGGACATTCTCCTCGACCTCCTGCGACAGCTTGGTGCGACCGTCGAACATGGTGAGGAGGATGCCCAGGATCTGCAACTGCGGGTTGAGCGAGCTACGCGCCCGCTCGACCGTCTCCATCATGCCGGCGACGCCCTCGAGCGCGTAGTACTCCGTCTGCAGCGGGATGATCAGAAAGTCGGCGGCGGCCAGCGCGTTCAAGGTGAGCGCGCCGATGGTGGGCGGAGCGTCGAGGATGATGAAGTCGAAGTTCGGCCTGACGCCGGTGAGGGCTCTAGCGAGCAGACGCATGTTGTCCTCGCTGGCATCGAGCTCGAGCGCGGCGCCAGCTAAGTCAGCCGAAGCCGGCAGGATCTTCAACCCCGGTTCCGGGGTGTCGCGCACGGCCTGACGCGCCGGCACCGTGCCCGACAGCACATCGTAGATGGTCTTGTCCGGCTTTACGATGCCCAACCCGCTCGAGGCATTGGCCTGGGGATCCAGGTCGATGAGCAGGACGCGCCGGTGCGCGGCCAGCGAGGCGGCCAGGTTGATCGCCGTCGTGGTCTTCCCTACCCCACCTTTTTGGTTGATCACGCCAAGGGTGGGCATGGCAGGCCTCCGGAAATGGTCACGGAGGCCAGCCTACCATGTCTCGGTAACACAAGTTCACGGCTCTCCAGAGCGCGCTGCCGCACCATCCGCTCGAGGTCGCCTACCTCGCTGCGCCAGTCCGGGCCCTTGCGCGAGACCAGGCTGACTCTGTCGGCCTGAAGATGCCGCGTCAGGGCGTAGACGAGCGAGAAGTTTCCCACCGCCTGGGCGCTGATTACCGGGTAGCTCGCGGTTGGCCGGTAGCTACCGACGTCGTCCGCGACCACCGAGACATTGTCGAGCGCGAGCTGAGCCCTGACCAGATTCAAAAAGGCCGCGCGGCGGCGGCGGCGCTCGACCAGCGTAAAGCTTAGGTCCGGCCGCACAATCGCCAGGGGCAGGGCGGGCAGCCCGGCACCCGAGCCGAGATCGAGCCAGCGCGTACCCTCTTTGATAGGGCGCGCGAGCACCTGGGGATAGAGAAGCGCTTCCTCTACAAGCTGTGGCAGGTCGGCCAGACCGGTGGGGGAGAGCAGATCGAGGGTGCGGTGGTAGCGGCGAAGAAGGTCTTGAAACGTCCTTAAGCGGTCATGCCGCTGCTGTTTCACGTGAAACGCGTCCGCTCTTGAGGTGAACGAGCACTGCGGTGATGTCGCTGTCTCTCACCCCTCTGAGGCGCTGTGCTGCGCCGAGGGTAGCGGGAAGCTGGCGTTGCAAGGCATTACGGCCCTCGTGCGAGAGGCTGGCGACCCTATGGTAGTCGATTCCAGCCAAGCTCAACGTCTCGTGGTCCTTGCGCGCCTCCAGATCGCGCTGGCTGCGTTCGATATAGGCCGCGTACTTGCTCAGCACCTCGACCTTGCGCGCCTCAGCGGGCGTAAGTTCGGTGGTGCTCGGGCCTATCTGGGCCACGACCTTAGCGTAACTGGCCTGAGGCCGGCGCATCAGCGTGCTGGCCGGGACACCCTCCACGCGGGTCCGCTCCAGACGCTCGAGCTCCTGCTTGACCCGCGCCTCGCTCTCCTGCAGCGCGCGCAGCTCCCCTGCTGTGGCCATACCCCAGTCGACGGCGACGGGCAAGAGCCGCTCGAGCGCGTTGTCCTGGCGGTGGACCAAACGGTACTCATTTCTGGAGGTCAACATGCGGTAGGGCTCGTCGATGCCCCAGCGCACCAGTTCGTCGAGCAGAACGCCGATATAGCCCTGGTCGCGGCGCAGGCTCACGGCCCTTGCGCCGGCCGCGTAGCGGGCCGCGTTGAGGCCCGCGATCAGCCCCTGGACGGCAGCCTCCTCGTAGCCGCTGGTGCCGTTGACCTGACCGGCGCTGAAGAGGCCAGGGAGGCGCTTCGACATCATGCTCAAGTCCAACTGGCTGGGGTCGAGTACGTCGTACTCGACGGCGTAGGCGTAGCGGTGGATAGCCGAGTGCTCAAAGCCCGGCAGGGTGCGGATCATCTCGTCTTGGAGAATCGGCGGCATCGAGCTCGAGAAGCCCTGCAAGTAGACTTCGCTGGTTTCTAGGCCGTCGGGTTCGACGAAGAGAAGGTGGCGGTCCTTGTCGGCGAAGCGGACCACCTTGTCCTCGATCGAGGGGCAGTAGCGCGGCCCCTGGCCGTGGATGCCGCCCCCATACATGGCCGAGTGCTCGAGGTTGGCCTGAATGAGCGCGTGCGTCCTCTCGGTGGTGTGGGTCAGCCAGGTCGGCGAAGTGGTGGCGCGTGGACCCGGTCTGCCGCTGAAGGAGCCGGGAGGATCATCGGCGGGCACGACCTCGAGGACCGAAAAATCCACCGAGTCGGCGCGGATGCGCGGCGGCGTGCCGGTCTTGAAGCGCAGCAGGTTGTGGCCCGTGGCGCGCAGGCTCGCCGAGAGGTAGCGCGCCGGGGCCTCGCCCTGCCGTCCCGCCGAGCGCTGCTGCTTGCCGTACCACACCACCCCGGTAAGGAAAGTTCCCGTGCAGAGCACGACGCTCGGCGCGGCGAGCTCGCGGCCGTCCGCCAGGGTCACCCCGCCGACCCGGCCGGCGTGGCTGAGAATGCTCGCCACCTCGGAGCGGACGATGCTGATGCCGGGGGTGCTCTCGACGAGGGCCCGCGCCGCCGTAGCGTAGCCGTCGCGCTCGTTTTGGACCCGCAGGGACTGCACCGCCGGCCCCTTGCTGGCGTTGAGGGTGCGCGCGTGGATAGCCGTCTCGTCGGCAAGCCGGCCCATCACCCCACCGAGCGCGTGCAACTCGAAGACGAGCTGCGACTTGCCCGGCCCGCCCACGGCGGGATTGCAGGGCATCAGCCCGATCTTGTCGGGGTTGGGCAAGACCATAGCGACGGCCACGCCCAACTTCGCCGCCGCGTGCGCGGCCTCGATGCCGGCATGTCCGCCTCCTACTACGATTACGTCAACCTTCATCCTTCGAACCTCACTCCACTCATCCTAGCCGTCCCTAGCCAGCCTTTACGCTAGGGCCGGCGCCGCCCTGGTATAGTATCAGGCGTCACATTAAGGGTGGCGCGGAGAATTTGGTAGACTGCTTTGCTGGACCAACCCCCGTGGACACACCCCTGCGAACCTCGCGGCGAAGGACCGAGTGCTTATGCTGACCACGCTATGCTGAGACAAGAGAACGCCATCTGGGAGGATATCCTCGACTTCGTCAAGACGCAGATTCCCGAGGTCGAGTTTCGCACCTGGTTCAAGCAGGTACGGCCGCTCGGCATCGAGGACGGCACCTTCATGATCGGCGTGCCTCACTCCTTTGCTCGCGACTGGCTCAAGAACCACTACGCCGTCGTGATCGAAAGGGCCTTGCGCGACCTGGGCGCCTCCTCGCCCCGGGTGGGCTTTCAGGTCGTGCCCTTTAAGACCTCGGAGCAGCAAGACATCTTCAGCAGCGCCGAGGAGAAGTCGGGGCCGGTCAGCAAACCCCGCCTCAACGAAAAGTACGTCTTCACCAACTTCGTCGTCGGGCCCAACAACAACCTGGCCCACGCGGCGGCCTTGGCCACGGCCGAGGCGCCGGGGCGCGCCTACAACCCCTTTTTCATCTACGGCGAGGCGGGCCTGGGCAAGACGCATCTCATGCACGCGGTCGGCCACGCCGTCGCCGAGCGCTTTCCCAAGCTGCGGGTCGAGTACGTGACCACCGAAACCTTCACCAATGACCTCATCAACGCCATCCGCGAGGACAAGATGGTAGCCTTTCGCGACCGCTACCGCTCGATCGACCTCTTGCTCGTCGACGACGTGCAGTTTATCGCCGGCAAGGAGCGCACCCAGGAGGAGTTCTTCCACACCTTCAACGCGCTCTACGAGTCGGGCAAGCAGATAATCCTCTCCTCCGACCGGCCGCCCAAGGACATCCCCACCCTGGAAAACCGCCTGCGCAGCCGCTTCGAGTGGGGCCTCATCACCGACATCCAGGCGCCCGAGTTGGAGACCCGCATCGCCATCCTCAAGATGAACGCGGAGTATAGAGGCGTCAAGATTCCCAGCGAGGTGATCGACTACATCGCCCGTCAGGTGACCTCGAACATCCGCGAGCTCGAGGGCGCCCTGGTGCGCGTGATCGTCTACGCCAGCCTCAACCAGACCGACCTTAGCAGACAGACCGCCGCTCGCGCCCTGGCTGACGTCTATATGCCCAGCGAGCTCAACCTCTCCATGCCGGACATTCTCCTAGCCACCGCCCGGCACTTCGAGGTCGAAGCCACCGACCTGCGCTCGAAGGGGCGGCGACATGAACTGGTCGTCCCCCGCCAGGTAGCGATGTACCTCATCCGCGAGCTGACGCCGCACTCCTACCCGGAGATCGGCCAGTACTTTTCGGGCCGCGACCACTCGACGGTCATGTACGCCGTTCAAAAGGTCAGCCGGCATCTGGGCTCGGACGACGAGCTGAGCAGCAGCGTCCGGACGATCAAGGGCAGCTTGCTGTGAACCTCCGCAAGCTCTTGAATCCTTGGCTCAATCCGCTCTCTTTTTTATCATCTTTTACATCTTTCTCTCATTTTATGGCCTCCTTTCCTGTGGATAAGTCTGTGGATAAGCTGTGGATAAGCTGTGGACGAAGCTGTGGATAACCGGGGTCTTGGAGGGGCCTGTGGAAAGCTGTGGATAAGTCGGGCACTTATCCACAGGAAAGGGCGAGTTATCCACAAAATTATCCACAGGCTGTTCTCTATTCAGGACGGGTCGAACGCCACTTTTCCACAGTTTCCACAGGCCCTACTATATAGAGGGGTTCCTTTTAAGAGTGGTTAGATTCGCCCACCGTGTTTTTCTTGGATCAGGTCTTCTTTATGAGGAGAAAGCATGAACGTTCAGGTTCCCAAGAGGCAGTTGCTCGATAGCCTAGGCCATGTCGAGCGCATCATTCCAAGCAGAAGCAGCAACCCCAGCTTGAGCCTTCTCAAGCTCGAGCTCACCGATAGTCTTACCGACAGTGGCCTCACCTTTTCCGGCAGCAACATGGACCTCGACATCGAGAGCCGTCTGCCGGCCGACGTGAAGGGCACGGGCACGGTGGCCGTGCCCGCTCAGGTCTTCAGCCAGGTCGTCCGGGCGCTACCGGGCGAGCTCGTCGAACTCGACTTTTCCGAGCGCGAGGTGGAGATTCGCTCGGGTTCCTACGACACCAGTTTGCAGCTCGCCGACGCCGGCGGCATTCCGGAACTGCGCTTTCCCGAGAGCTACCGCGGAGGGTTCGACGGGGCGACCTTGGGTAGGGCCCTTGCCCACGTGCGCTACGCCGCCGCCGTGGCCGAGTACCAGGCCATCTTTCGCGGGGTCAAGCTCGAGCTCGCCGACGGCCGGACGCGGGCGGTCGCCACCGACGGCTTCCGCCTGGCCTATTACCACCTTGAGGACTCGAGCGGGCTGTCGGGCAATCTGGTCATCCCGGCGCGCAGCGTCGACGAGCTCGTCAAGGTGTTGAGCGGGGGAGAGGTGGCACTCGAGCTCATGGACGGCCAGCTCTCGCTCAGGAGCGGCCAGGTCAAGCTCAACGTCAAGCTGATGGAGGGTGACTTTCCCGACTACAGCCGGGTGATTCCCAAGCAGTTCGCGCTCTCGCTGGTCATGGCGGCCGGGGCGCTGGCGGAAGCCGTCGCGCGGGTCGCGGTGATGGCCGATAAAACGTCGAATAACCGCGTGGACCTCTTTTTGAAGGATGGCCGCCTGCAGATCACCGCCGAGGGGGCTTACGGGCGCTCACAGGAGTCGCTGGAGGTCGTACAAGAGGGCGACGAGTCGCAGATCGCCGTGGCCTACAACGCCAAGTATCTGGTGGACGCGCTCGCGCCGATGGACGGCGACTTGCGCCTCTCGCTCTCGGGAACGACCAGCCCGAGCGTGCTGGCCAGCCTCGCCGAGCCCAGCTACTTCGCCATGGTGGTGCCGCTGCGCACGGGCTAGCGTGCCGACTCTTCAGACGGGCTGACGCTGTGAAGGGGGCGGGGTAGTAGACTAAAGGCTGTCGTGTGCTGTTGTGCGACGGATAAGCCCCGTACCGGCAGAGGACACCGAAACGAGCGTAGCAGAACGCGGTGGAGAACGCAGTGGGAGGACACAGATGACGGACATAGAAGTGGTACACGGCCTCGAGGTCTTGGACTCGAGGGGCAATCCGACGGTCGGCGCCAGGGTGATCCTGAGCAGCGGCTTCGAAGGTTACGCGGTGGTGCCCTCGGGCGCCTCGACGGGCAGCCACGAGGCGGCCGAACTGCGTGACGGCGGCGACCGCTACCTCGGCAAGGGCGTCCGGACGGCCGTGGACAACGTCAACTTGTCCATCGCACCGGTCATCGAGGGCTTCGACGCCGCCGACCAGGTCGGTCTAGACGCGACGCTGGTCGCCTTGGACGGCACCAAGAACAAGGGCAAGCTGGGCGCCAACGCCATCTTGGCGGTATCCTTGGCCGCCGCGCGTGCCGTCGCCACCGCTTACGATCAGCCGCTCTACCGCTACTTGGGCGGCGTCGGCGCGCGCACCCTGCCGGTGCCGTTGATGAACGTCATCAACGGCGGCAGGCACGCCGACAACAAGGTCGACGCTCAGGAGTTCATGCTGGCGCCCATCGGCTTTGGGCACTTTTCCGAAGCGCTCCGCGCCGGCGTCGAGACCTTTCACCAGCTGAGGAAGGTCCTGCAGGAGCGCGGCTACAACACCAACGTCGGCGATGAGGGCGGTTTCGCCCCGGATCTGAAGTCCAACCAGGAGGCGGTCGAGGTCATCCTCGAGGCCATCGAGAGGGCCGGCTACACGCCGGGCGAAGACATCGCCATCGCCCTGGACCCCGCCGCCAGCGAGTTCTATCGGGACGGGCATTACCACCTGGACGCCGAGGGCAAGGTGCTCTCATCCGACGAGATGATCGCTTTCTGGCAGGACTGGGTGGCGCGCTATCCGATTCTATCCCTCGAGGACGGCCTGGCCGAGGACGACTGGGCGGGCTGGGCCAAGCTGACCGCGGCCATCGGCCACAAGTGCCAGCTCGTCGGCGACGACCTGTTCGTCACCAACGTCGACTTTTTGCAGCGCGGCATCGACGAGAGCGTGGCCAATGCGATTCTCATCAAGGTCAACCAGATCGGCACGCTCTCGGAGGCACTGGACGCCATCGAACTCGCCAAGTCCAACGGCTACCGCAGCATGATCAGCCACCGCAGCGGCGAGACCGAGGACACCTTTATCGCCGACCTGGCGGTAGGGGTCAACGCCGGACAGATCAAGACGGGCTCGGCCAGCCGCAGCGACCGCCTGGCCAAGTACAACCGCCTGCTCATGATCGAGGACGAACTCGGCGACAGCGCGCGCTTTTTGGGCGGGAGGGCCTTTGCACATAAGACTCCTACACAAAAGGCCCCCGCACAAAAGGCCCCCGCACAAAAGGCCCCCCTGCGAGAGCCTCCCAGGCAGTGAGCGCCATGCAGCGCCGCACCCGCATCGTGGCGACCATCGGGCCGGCTACCAGCACACCCGAGATGATCGTCAGGCTCATGGAGGCGGGCGTCAACGTCTTCCGGCTCAACTTTTCGCACGGCAGCAAGGAGGTGCACAGGAGCAACATCGGTCTGATCCGCGAGCACGCCAAGCGCCTGGGCCAGCCCGTCGGCGTCTTGCAGGACTTGCAGGGGCCCAAGATTCGCGTCGGCAGGTTCGAGGAGGGCAAGGCCGAGCTCGAGGCGGGGCAGCGCTTCGACCTGACCTGCGACGACGATTCCCCCGGCAACAGCGAGCGCGTCGGCGTCACCTACAAAAACCTCTACGCGGACGTCAAGCTCGACGACAACCTGCTCCTCGACGACGGCAGACTGGGGCTCAAGGTCACTGCCATCACAGGCGAAACCATCCGCACCGAGGTGACCCTGGGCGGCATACTCTCGAACAACAAGGGCATCAACCTGCCCGCGGCCAAGCTGTCAATCCCCGCCCTCACCGACAAGGACGTCGAGGACCTGATCTACGGCGCCGAGCTCAACGTCGACTGGGTGGCGATGAGCTTCGTGCGCAGCCGCGACGACCTGCTCCTGGCCCGCCACTATCTGGCTCGGGCGGGCAGCCGCGCCAAGCTCATGGCCAAGATCGAAAAGCCAGGCGCGGTCGAGCGCTTCGAGGAGATCCTGAGCGAAGTCGACGGCGTCATGGTGGCGAGGGGCGATCTAGGCGTGGAGATGCCGCCCGAGCGGGTGCCGCTCGTCCAGAAGCGGCTGATCCGCGCCTCGGTCGAGGCCGGCAAGCCGGTCGTCACCGCCACCCAGATGCTCGAGTCGATGATCCACAACCCCACCCCCACCCGCGCCGAGGCTTCGGACGTGGCCAACGCGATTTACGACGGCACCGACGCGGTCATGCTCTCGGCCGAGACCGCCATCGGCTCTTATCCCGTCGAGGCGGTCAGGATGATGGGTCGCATCGCGCTGTCGGTCGAGTCCGACCCCGAGTACCAGCGCAACATGCGCGACAGCTATCCCAAGCCCGAGAACACCATCGCCGATTCGGTCTCCTTGGCGTCCTGCCAGATGGCCTACACCCTGAACGCCAAGGTGATCGTCTCCTTCACCTCGTCGGGCGTGACCGCCCTCAGGGTGTCGCGCAACCGTCCGGCCGTGCCGATCTTGGCCATCACCCCCAACGAGCGCGCCTTTCGCCAGATGAGCGTCGCCTGGGGCGTCTTTCCCATGCTGGGGCACGAGATCCACAACACCGACGAGATGGTCGAGGTCGCCAACCGCTGCATCCACGAGTCCGGCATCGCCGCCCTGGGCGACCGCTACGTGATCACCGCCGGCGTGCCCTTCGGCGTGCGCGGCACGACCAACCTGATCCGGGTCGAGCGCGTCAGGTCCTGAGCTTCAAGCCCGCACGGGCGGCTCAGGATTTGGTAACCGGGCAGCCGCTAGAGTCTTGGCCAAGGAGGTAGACCGTGTCCGACAACCGCGGCGGCGAACAGGGGCGCGACCCGAGCAGGCCCATCCTGGAAGGGGAGAGGCCGGGTGACGCCTACGAGCACGAGAACAGCATCTTGGATGAGCTGGGCGGAACGGATGGGGATGACCTCGACGACCTCGACGAGGACAGCGCCGACCTCGAGGACTTCGGCGAGCTAGACGACGAGGACTTCGACGACGAAGAGCTCGACGACGAAGAGCTAGACGACGAAGAGCTAGACGACGAAGAGTTTTGAGGTTCGGCGCACCTTCTATACCCATAAAAACTATACCCATAAAAAAGGACGGCTGAGGCCGTCCTTTTTTATGCGAGTCTGGCCCGCGCTAGGCTTCTTCGTCGGCCACCACCGACACGGTGACCTCGATGGGCACCTCGGGGTGGGGCTTGTAGGTGACGGTGTAGTCGCCGAGTTCCTTGATGGGATTGTCGAGATTGATCTTGCGGCGGTCGATCTGGGTACCGTACTGGGCCTCGATGGCCTCGGCGATGTCGCGCGTGCCGATCGAGCCGTAGATGCGGCCCTCGCCGGCACGCGTCCTCATCTCGACCTTGGCCCCCTCGAGCATCTCACGCAGGCGCTCGGCGTCGGCCTTGCGCTCGGAGAGGAGCTTGGCGCGCTGCGACAGCCTGGCCTCGAGCTCGCGCTGGTTGGCCTTGGTGGCGGGCAGCCCCAGGCCCTGCGGAATCAAAAAGTTGCGGGCATAGCCCGGCCGCACCTTGACCATTTCGCCGGCGTCGCCCAAGTTGTCGACGGGCTCGAGCAGGATCAGGTTCATTTGCGGACCAGCTTTTCGGTGATGGGGATAATCGCGAGAACCCGCGCGCGCTTGATGGTGGTGGCAAGCCTACGCTGGTGCTTGGCGCACACCCCGGTGCGGCGGCGAGGCAAGATCTTCGCCGTGTCCGAGATGAAGCGGCGCAACATGCGGCCCTCGTGGTATTCGGTCACCTCGAGCTCGCCCGTGCAAAACTGGCAGACCTTGGGCTTGCGGGGGCGTCTGCCGCCGCGCTTGTCGCGGTCTCTGTCCTTGCCTTTTGATGCTGTTCCTCGTTGCGGTCTTTGTGCCATTAGAAGGGTAGATCCTCTTCAGGTGGAAATTCCTCGTCGATGTCTAACTTCTGACTCGCTCGGTCGTCCTTGTCAGGACCGGCCTGCTGGCCGGCCTGGGCGGGACGGGCGCCGGTGCCACCTCCACCGGGGCCACGGGTCAAGTATTCGACGCGCGAACCTTCAATCTTGGTCTTGAATTGACGGTTGCCGTCTTTGTCGGTCCAGTTGTCCGTCACCAGGCGTCCGCTGACGAACACGGGGTCGCCCTTGGCAAGTTCGGCGCAGCCCTCGGCGAGCTCGCGCCACACGTTCACCTCAACAAAATGCACGCTCTCCTGGTCCTGGCCGCTGCGGTCGCGGTACTGCTCGTTGACCGCCACCACGAAGCGCGTCACGGCGTCGCCGCCGGGCGTGTAGCGCAGCTCGGCGTCCTTGATCAGGTTGCCGATGATGGTCACCTGGTTGAGGGCGTCGCGGAGGCGCTCCTGGCCCTTGGCATCGGTGACGGTAGCCTCGGCCTTGCGCGAGCCGGTGGTCATCACCTCGACGCGGACGGCCTTGACGTCCAAGGCGCTGCGCTTCTGGCCGCTCTGGTCCTCCCAGGTGCGGTAGTTGATGCGGCCGTCGACGAAGACCGGCGTGCCCTGCTGGAGCTGGTCGGTCAGGTACTCGGCCTGCTTGCCGAAAACCGTCACCCGGTGGTACCAGGCGAGTTCGCGGCTCTGGCCGTCGCTGCCGGTGACGTGGTCGTTGCCGCCCAGGTTGAGCTCCAAAATGGCCAAGCCGCCCGGGGTGTAGCGCAGTTCCGGTGCCTGGGTGAGCGTGCCCGCGAGATAAACGCTGTTGAGTCCTCTTGCCATGATGCTTCTCCTTTAAAAGTCTCGCTGCTGCGATGTCTGCATGCTAGTCTATGGGGCTGGTCTATGAGGCTATAGCCTCTTCCGCCGCGGGCTTTTTGGCCCTGCGGGTCTTCCAGTCGGGGCGTTCGCGAACGACGAGCGCGCGCATGATGTTGTCGCGCAATCTGAGGTTGCTCGCGAGCGCCTTGGGGGCCTCGGCCGGCAGCTTGAGCCGGTAGATGAGGTAGTAGCCCTCCGCGTTCTTTTCGATTGGGTAGGCCAGCCGCTTCATCCCCCACTCGTCCGCGCCGACGACTTCGCCCTGGACGCGCTCGATCTGCGTGGCTATGGCGTCCTTCTCGGTCTGAAGCTGAGCCTCGTTCAGGTTCGGGCTCAAGATGATGTTGAGGTCGTACTGGTGCATGGTCACCTCCTTCTGGCAAGGCTTGCCCACTCTTGATAGAGTCGGCAGCTTTTAATCTTAACACGAAAGTCCAAAAGTGGCAAAAAGCGCATTGCTGGATTGCTGGATGTCAGCGCGGGTTGACCTCATCACGGTTTTCATCTAGGCTAGATGAGGTTTGAAGGCAAACCGCCATCATCAACCGCCATCATAGTTGAGGGGAGGACGCTCTTGTCCGCTGACGAGATGTACCACAGTTCAAAGACCGAACCGCCGTCACCTACTTCATCCGAGCGGATCGTCCTGCCCATTCTGTTCTCCTGAGTGACCTCTAAAGGCTAGCAGTAAGGCGAGGGTGATCCTGAGCCCTACTGGAGGACCGCTTCCTCCTTCGCCCTACCCACGCAGGTGCCCGTTGCCTGCCCTGGAGGTTGCATCATGCCTGAATACACCACCACCTTACCGCGCGACATTCAGCGCCTCATCGAGGAGGGGCGCTGGAAGCAACTCGCTGCCGACCACCTGGACTGGCCGGACGTAGAAACGGTCGCACCGGAACTGGTGGATACCCTCCTGAGCCTGAATAAACCCGACCGGGTGCTGCTGTTTCGCGCCCTGCCTCGCCGGATCGCCACGGAAGTGCTCGCCTCGCTCGAGGGCGAGACGCGAGACGCGCTGCTCCTCGAGCTTACCGACAAGGAAGCCAAACGCCTGCTCGAGGACCTCAACCCCGACGACCGCACCTACCTGCTGGGAGAGCTGCCGGGGCAGGTGACGCAGCGGATGCTGAACCTCCTGTCTCCCGAGGACCTGGCGGAGGCCCGGCTGCTGCTCGGCTATCCCGAGGACAGCGTCGGCCGCCTGATGACGCCGGACTACCTGGCCATCAAGCCGGACTGGACGGTCAGCCGGGCCTTGGAGCACATCCGCAAGCGGGGGCACGAGAGCGAAACCGCGAACGTCATCTATGTGGTGGACAAAGACTGGCGCTTGATCGACGACATGCCCTTGCGCCGTCTGGTGCTGGCCGATCCGGACGCGCGCATCGAAGACATCATGGACGATACCTTCGTGAGCCTCCAGGCGACCGACGACCGCGAGGAGGCCGTCCGGCGCATGCGACGCTACGACCGGGTGGCCCTGCCGGTGGTCGATACGACCGGCGTGCTCATCGGCATCGTCACGGTTGACGATGTGTTCGACGTCGCGGAAGAGGAAGCCACCGAGGACTTCCACCGGGTCGGTGGGGTGGTGCCGCTGCGCTCGAGCTACTGGGAGGCCGGCTTGAGCGTCTTGTACCGCAGCCGTATCGTGTGGCTGGCGGCGCTGGTGCTCGTCAACCTGGTCTCCTCGGGCATCATCGCGGCGTACGAGGAGGCACTCGAGGCGCTCGTGGCATTAGCGTTCTTCATCCCCCTGATTATCGATACCGGCGGGAACGCGGGCTCGCAGTCCGCCACCATGATGATTCGCGCCATCAGCACCGGAGACGTGAAGCTGCATCAGTGGACGCGGGTGCTGCTCAAGGAAGCAGGCATCGGTTTGGCTATCGGCGTGACCCTTGGCGCGATGGGCTTTATCCTCGGCTTGATTCGTGGTGGCGCGGAGATCGGTATGCAGCTCGGTTCGATCGTGCTCCTGACCATGGTCATCATGCTCGTCTTGACCAACCTCATCGGCATGATCCTGCCCTTTATCCTCACCAAGCTGAAGCTCGACCCGGCCGTGGCGAGCGGGCCACTCATCACCTCGATCGCGGATGCGGTCGGGTTGATCGTCTACTTCTCCATCGCCACCGCGATTCTGGGGATCGGCGCCGGCTGAGCAGGTGCGCAAAAGCCGGCATGTTCCCACAGGGTTTCCGGCCTTGGCTGTGACCCTGCCGGCTCGCGATAGCCGCTGGCATGGTAACTTGGTCTCTCGTGACAGCACTCGAAGCACTCATCTTGGGCCTCGTTCAGGGAATCACCGAGTTCTTGCCGATCTCGAGCTCGGGCCAC